>JBIIHY010000122.1:0-8369 GCA_044235305.1 Bdellovibrionota bacterium | reverse complement strand
ACAGTAGCTACCTCGAAGCTCACCTTAGTTCGCAACGATGGCTTCTCGAACACAAGGGCCACGAACCGCCCTGCAAGCGGCTTCTCGACCTGCAACCCGCCATTGCGCTCAACACGATAACGCTCTGCCAACGTAACGATCGACTCAAGGTCCTCAGGCGATAGGTCAGAAATCTTAGTCAGGTGCCTCATAGCTCTCCCTCACACTACCCCATACGGGCAGTTGCACCTAGCACAATGCACACCAAGCTACTGCTCAGCCGCTGGCTACCGTTACGGCTTGTACACCGCCAAGTAAGTCGCAGCGAGAACTAACACGGGAATAGCTAACCATAGCTTCTTAGCAAGAGCAGGCTTCTTGTAGGCAACCGCGATCAATGCGCCGAATACAAGCCAGATGATCAACTTACCGATTACCCAGGTAGGCAGTGAGCCCATAATACCGAGCTTTGCCAGCATGCCGAATCCTGCCACCAAAAGGAGCAGCAGACCAACGCCGTGACTGATAGCCGTCGCCTTTCGCAGGGCATTTGACTGCTTAGTGCCGCCGTTAGCAACAACAGCAACGATACCGCCGAGCGACAAGACAACTAGAGTCAATCCGAGGATATGAAGTATTTTGTAGAATTCCAACGACATCGCTAAGCTCCTTTGTTTAACTGCCTATGGTATAACTGTCCCGTGTTTCTACCCTTGTAAGCGCCATAAAGGAAGGGGCTAAAAAAACCACCCGCCGCCCCCTGGGTCAAGCGAACCCCAGACACATGTATGATCCCCACCCCTTGAGCACGCCCGGCCATTCGCGGTACTCTGTTGGTTAGTATTGTAAAAACCCGAGGTCCTACCCCTATGGAGTCAAGCGACATCCTCCCTAAGATCGTCTCCCTTTGCAAAAGACGCGGATTTATCTTCCAAAGCAGTGAAATATACGGCGGTCTTAAAAGCGCCTACGACTACGGCCCCCTCGGAGTTGAACTAAAGCGCAACATCGCTGCCGAATGGTGGAAAGCCATGGTGCACGAGCGCGAGGATGTAGTTGGCATTGATGCCTCTATTTTGATGCACCCTTCAGTATGGAAGGCGAGCGGCCATCTGGCAGGATTCTCAGACCCTCTTGTTGATTGCCACAACTGCAAAGAGCGCTTCCGTGCCGATAAGCAACCGCAGGTAGCCCCAGGAACCCCAACCGAATGGATCAAAGGCGGCAAATCTGGTGGCGAGAAGGTCAAGGGCGTGGTTGGTGAATGTGGATACTTATGCCCGCAGTGTAAATCGTCCGACCTCTCCGCGGAGCGGCAGTTTAACCTTATGTTTAGAACCTCAATCGGCCCAGTTGATCCGGTCGAGGAGCTCCTTAACAAGATTCACGGCAAAGAGATGAGTCGCTCTGAGCTTCGCGATAAGCTCGATGAGGCTATCAAATCAACCGCTATCTACCTTCGCCCTGAGACCGCACAGGCGATGTTTGTGCAGTTCATGAACGTGCAACAGACGCTCTCAATGAAAGTCCCGTTCGGAATAGCGCAACAGGGAAAATCGTTCCGCAATGAAGTAACCACTGAGAAATTCATCTTCCGCACGGTTGAATTCGAGCAGATGGAGATGGAGTACTTCTGTGAGCCCGGAACTCAATCAGAGTGGCTCAATTACTGGACTACGTTCCGTATGGAGTGGTGGAAGCGGTATGCAAATGACCCATCGGCTTTTAAACTCCGTCAACACGAGACCGATGAGTTAGCACACTACGCAGACAACTGTTTCGATATCGAATATCGGTATCCGTGGGGCTGGGATGAGCTTGAGGGTATTGCATCTCGAACAGACTACGACCTGAGCAAACACGCTGAGGAATCAGGCGTAAAGCTTAGCTACTTTGACCAACAGAAGATCGATCCAGCAACCGGCAAACCAGGCGTGCGCTATGTTCCGTACGTCATCGAACCCGCTGCAGGGTTGACACGCGCATGCCTTGCATACCTGTGCGACGCCTACGCAGAAGAGTCTGGGACTGATGCAGAGGGAGAGAACAAAACCAGAGTGCTCCTGAAACTTCACCCTCGGCTTGCTCCGTACAAGGTCGCAGTGCTTCCCCTCCTTAAGAAAGAAGGGATGCCAGATGTCGCCCGCAAGATTGCTCAGGATTTCTTTAAGGCCGGAGTCAACGCCAGCTATGACGAGCAGCAATCCATCGGCAAGCGCTACGCGCGACACGATGAAGTTGGAACACCGTACTGTTTGACGGTTGATCATCAAACCCTTGAGGATAATACGGTGACGATCCGCGATCGTGACACAACCAAGCAAGATCGCATCAGCGTGGATGCTGCGCTCGAAATCGTTAAGCAGAGGATAAACTCGCTGTAATGACAGTTGCTGCGCAAAGAGAGAACACACTCATGCACCCAAGCGGCGAACGCGGCGGAGTTGCTTTTAGCCTCTTCCTGCTGTCGCTCTTCGTTGGCATCGCCACCGTGGGTGTTTTGGGATTTATGCAGATCTCTAACACCAATCCGATTAGTCCCTTTTTCCTTGAGCGCACCCCGCCGTCAATCACCTGGCTCCAGGAGCCAGTTGGATTCGGAGCAGAGCCCGCAACCGTCTCGTTTGAGGTGCTCGATGAAGGCGCTGGACTGGATGAGGTAATCGTGCGAATCGCGCAGAACAATGCGCCAAAAGCGAAGCAGCTTAAACGCATAGCTATCGACCAAACAGGCGTATCCAGCCAGCGAGTTGACGTTACAATAGATCCAAAAGCGCTGCTCCTACGGGAGGGAAAAGCAGAGATTACCGTATTAGCATTTGATAAAACGCTGTGGAATAACAGCGCAAGGCTACCAAAAACCGTGGAGGTAAACTTCTCAAAACCTCACATCGAAGTAGTAACGCCACAACAAAATGGGGTAATCGGCGGCACCGAACTCGTTTTTTATAAAGTTACAGGCAAGCGTCCCTATGCGCAGGGTGTGACATCAAACGGTTCTCTCTATCCTGGGTTTCAGGCCCAAGGATGGGATGCATCATTCCAAAGCAACCCGGAGCTCTATCTAAGCTTCTACCCTATGCCCGTCACCTTTGACGAGCAACGCGACGTAATGGCACTCACAGCGCGCGATGAAATAGGTAACAGCGCAACCGCCCAGTTCAACTACCGGGCGAAGGAACGTCGCCACTCATCGTTCAAACTCCAACTCTCTCAGAAAGATGCCGAACTGCTCACCCCCACTTTTGCCACCTACGCGCGTGCGGCGGGGCTAAAGATAAAGCCCAGTGGGGATACGAACACCGACCTTGCTACGCTCATCAAAGTCTTAGCTCGACACGATGAAAGTGTCTTGAGTGACACCCTGACCACTGTTTCTTCAACACGTCACTGGCGCGGAGCTTTTCTGCGACCGGTGACTACGTACCCAACGAACTCAAGCGGCGACACCCAGATGGTAATGGTGGACAAAATCGAGATCCTTAAATCTCGCTCCCTGGGCGCCCGCTTTGCCGTTCCTAGTAGAGCATCTGTTGTAGCAGCAAATGCGGGGGTGGTTCTCTTTACCGGAGAGCTAGGTACGCTCGGTCGAACCGTGATTATCGACCACGGGTTAGGTCTAACCACCGTATACGCTCACCTTTCAGAGATTCTTGTTAAGGAGAAGGATCGTATCAAGCAAGGCCAACCAATCGCTCGCACCGGACGAACAGGCCTCTCCGCAGGCGAAGAAGTGTATTTTGAAACCCGCGTTCACGGTGTGCCGGTGTCCCCCAACGAGTGGTGGGATGAAACCTGGATAAACGACCACATCGAAGCAAAAGTTGCTTTTGTTCAGCGCACGATACTTGGTCAGGAACCAGGGTAGATTAAAGCCCGAACCGAACTGCTCCCAACTCACTTCCCACGAGCGAGTAGGTACGCGCTGCAAGGAGCTTGAGGTTTGGAGCGCCAAGCGATGGAGCTGCCCCGTTTGAAGAGGCCACATTACGGTACTGATTGATAAGAGCAGTCATCGCCGGGCGTGATGGGATTCCAGCTTTCTCAACTAACTCAGCCAACGTGTCTGCCACCTCGCCAGCAACTGCACGACCATCCCCTGCTCCACCGATACCAGCGAGTCTATCGAGCGCCCCGGAGAGGCTATTTAAGTTTGCAGATACATCAGAAGATAGTCCGTTAAGGGATGATGATTGATACGCAGACCGAGCATCGGTAAAGATCTGGTCTACTGTGCGTGATTCACCGCGCGGCTGACATCCGACAACTCCTACGATGAGGAAGGCACCCGTTACAAAGAGAGTAGCTGCAGTTCGAGGGAATTTCATAGCGCAATACCAATTCAACAAATCTGAAAATTTCTATTCGTGATAACTATCAACGCCCGTGATCCTTAAACAGGAGCGCCCTCCTGTCAACCACTTAATCCCCGTTTACCGAGCCGCAATAAGAAAAAATAGACCACTTCCCGCGCTTGACAGCCTCAAAGACTACTCTCGGTCCGCCATGGTTGACTCAAGTAGCAAGCTCAACTGCTCGAAGAATGAACCGCCTAACGCTCCGGGCACCTGACAAGAGCCAGTCTCAGCCCCCCAACGCACCCCAAGCGATTGCACAAAACCAGCCAATCGCTCAGCTACAAGCTGCGGACAGCGGGGTTCCCGAGCAGGCATCCCCTGACCGGGATACACAACCGAGAAGAAGCGCTGCCACTCAAAAAACCTCCCCGGGTCTACCTTGCCGCGAAAGCCCGCGATCTGCTCGTGACCCACCACCGCCTGTGGCCGCCGCAAGGCAGGATAAAGTGTCTTTAGCCTCTCAAACACCGCAAAGAGCGCCGAATACTGAGCGTCGGTGTATGGAAAGATATTTCCGTTCTCGTTAACAAGCTCTATTCCTATTGCGAAATCGTTAAAGGCTTCAAAAACTCTCTGCTCTGCTCCAACGGAGGTGACAAACCGACTCCTTCCGGAATGCCATGCCCGCAGCGGCTTACCATCAAGACACGGCACCACCTCATACACCGTCCCATCGCGATCGATAACAAGATGCGCTGACACCTCTGAAGCCCTATCTTCAAAGATCTCTAACGTTCGGTTAAGCGAAGCGGCAGTGTAATGCAGAACCGCAAACTCTACCGGTATCTCTAGATCGGTAAAGTTAGGGGAACGGTGTGAGGTCACTATGCGCATAAGCTACCCACAACTACAGCTACAACACTCCCCTGCCAAGCGCGGATAATCCGTGTACCCCTTTTCAGCTCCACCGTAAAAGGTCGCGCGGTCATACTTATTCAGCTCTGCGTCCTGCTTTAAACGCTCTGGAAGGTCAGGATTACCGATAAACAAACGCCCAAACGCAACGGCATCAGCAACACCAGACTCAACTGCACGCAGAGCATCTTTGCGATCGTATCCACCCGCTGATATCAGCACTCCAGTAAAAGCTTGGCGAAAGAGCTCCGCTGTATGCGGCGCATCCTGAATGTTACCGTCCTGTCCACCCGCATTAGACGAGCGCGGCTCAATAATGTGAGCGTACGCTATTCCCCGCTTATCAAGCTGCCCGAGAACGTACGTAAAGAGCGCTACCGGATTCGAGTCCTTCATATCATTAAACGTTCCATACGGCGACAACCGCACCCCGACACGCCCCTTGCCCCACACCGCAATCGCTTCATCAACAACCGCAAGCAGAAAACGCGCACGATTCTCTATTGAACCGCCGTACTCATCAGTGCGCTGATTTGATCCATCTTGCAAAAATTGATCGAGCAGATACCCGTTAGCACCGTGCACTTCGACTCCATCAAACCCAGCCGCCTTTGCATTCTGAGCAGCGACACGGTACTGCTGAATGATCTCTTTTACCTCTGAGGTCTCAAGCGCGCGCGGCGTTTCAAACTCAACCGGTTTCCACTGCGCTGAGAACGTGCCACCCGACGGCTTAAGTGCAGAGGGCGCAACCGGAAGCGCTTCGCCTGGTTGGTGCGAGCGGTGCGAGATACGCCCCACGTGCCACAGCTGCAGAAATATACGCCCACCTTCCTTATGCACCGCATCCGTAACAAGCTTCCATCCAGCAACCTGTTCCTCGGAGTAAATCCCGGGCGTTGCAGGATACCCCTGTCCCTGCTGAGAGATCTGAGTAGCCTCAGAGATTATTAACCCCGCCGACGCGCGCTGCGCGTAGTACTGCGCATTCAACTCTCCCGGAATATTTCCGGGCTGCTTACTGCGCATGCGAGTAAGTGGCGCCATAATGACCCGGTTAGGAAGGGTAATATCGCCAACGGATAGTGAATCAAAAAGTGAGGTCATAGGGGTGATACCATTACTAATAAAGCTAGAAAGCTACTGAAAGTGCGACAGAGAACCACCTGTCTTTGGTCAATCTACAAGACCAAAGATTGCAAATGAGGCTTAGCTCTGACAGCGCCCTTACACTACCACGGAGGATACTACTCGACGAGGGTATCTTTTACCCACGGAACCGCTCCCTGATATCAACTCGCTCTTGATAACCCCGAGCGGTGCAGTATTATCGCTGGCGATGTTCGGTAGTTCAATTAACCACTCACTGGATGGCGATGGCGGCGGCGGGTTCGGACTCCCAGTACTCTCCCCAGAGACCGCTCTCGAATGCAACTTCAATCGCTTCGTTGAATTCAACCGCAACCCCAAATTTAGAGAAGCTGCTTTCTACAATGGCTTCTCGCCATCACCTGGCGAACTCGTACACAAGTTCTTGGAGCATCAACTTGGACTGAATGATAGTACCGGCATAGGAGTAGCTATCGCCCGTCTTTGCGATGGGAAATCCAAGCGTCTACCGGTTGAGCTTATCAACGCACTGCAAGCGTACGAGGCTGAAGCACATACCCCACTCTACCACACACTACTCTCAGCCCCGCTCCCTGCTGTAACTCTAGTTCGGGTACTTGAACAGCTCTTAGTCGCTGGCTATCCAACCGGACAGTCAAACAATGGCGATTCACTCTTTGAATACGCACTTAAAAACAACAGGGTCTTCGCACTCGGACCGATTGTTCGTTTAGACGTCGATCCGCGGATTTCACGCGAGGAACAGACCGCTTATTACTTACACCTTGTTGAAGAACGCCTATACAAGCTTACTTCCGATGCCAACGATGGCGAGCTTGCTCAGGCACAGCTCAACGAAGCTAAGGCGCTGCTCCGAGTTGCGCTGCGTTTGATGCCACTAGCTCGCAACAAGAACTACAAAGACGATCTCTCACCTGCTCATAGAGAGATGCCTTCTCTTGTAATCCTATTTCACGCAGACCCTACCCTTCGAGACCTGTATAAAGTTGTTGACGCACGCGGCGATATCAAACGCAACCTATTTGAAAGAGAGCGCGATCCAGAGAAACGTAAGCAGCTAAAAGAAGTGCTTGATTGGCTATCAACAGGACAAGCAGCTAAGGTTAGGGGTTTGTACGGGATAATGGTGGCGTTAGTTGAAGCGCGGTGCTCGCTCTCTGCAATCGTTGCTGTAGCGCGGACGCTTAATGCTATTGGCGTACAGAGCAAACGTGATATCGGCAGCATCTTAGCACCACATCTGAACGAGCTCACTTCACGGAACGGGATGGACGCATTTCTTGGCATAGCTGACCACGCGGATGAAGTGCTGTACAAAACCAGTCTCAACTCGCTCAACGCAGAACTACTTGTTCTTCTGGGGGAGCTTCAAGCCACTGGCAATTCACTCGAATCAAGCCGAGTGACCAAAGCACTGACCGCGCCCTTTGCTATTCATGAAAGAGGAGTAAAGGAACTCTTGTGGGAGTGTGTTTATTTTCTATCTGAGGTGGGTGCGCTCACCCATACCCACAGAGCGCTGCGAGCCGATACTGAGCGCTTCACGGTCAACCGTGCCGGCTCACGAGAACGGCTCTCGCTCCTCGAACTGGGCGGTTTCAAACGCGTCGGCTCTTGCGACCTAAGAGGACACATATTTCAACGCTCGGTTTCCACATCATCCGGTACCTTTACGATCGAGTTTAGTCGCATCGGAATAGCGGCCTCCCATCCAACAATGGGGCACCTCTTCATACGAAACTCCTCGCCAACGTACGTTGGTCGGGAACACTACGAGTGCCCAGCGTATTACCTCGACACACCGCCAAGGACAAAAGAGTTGCTTGACTCGGGCGAGAGCACGATAATTCTAAAAAAAATAGCTCCTCGTAACAACGTACTAAGCCACCACTTCCTTGGACAGGAGAGCCGAATAGGGAACGCCCTCATCTTGTCATGGGCAATACGCCAGTGCCTGGCAAGACACGCCGCATTTAAGTGCAACACAAATCATAGAGAGATCACCACAACGAATGCTGAAGGACTCTTGGTTCCCAAACCGAATGC
>JBIIHY010000418.1:0-2519 GCA_044235305.1 Bdellovibrionota bacterium | reverse complement strand
ATGTCCGTGACAGGTTAAACAATCTATACTGGCACCCTTCTCGCGGTGGCAGCTGATACACCACCCCATCTTCATTGAGGACACTCGCTCCACCTTCTCCATCTCAGGTATCTGGCCGTGGCACTCCTGACACGATACACCGGCCTTCACGTGGCGCTTGTGATTAAACTTCACATGATCCGGCATAACGTGCACCTTCACCCACGGTATCGGCTCTCCACGCTTGTAGTAATCCTTGAGCTTCTCAATGTCCTTCTTGCCCTGCTCACTCTTTCCGGCAATCAGCGCGCCGTGGCATCCCATGCAGGTCTCCTCTTCCGGGATAGCCGCGTAGGCAGCCTTACTAACTGACCAGTGGCAGTACTGACACTCCATTTTGTTTTGTTGCACATGGATGACATGGCTAAAATTGATCGGCTGGTCAGGCTTATAACCTCGCGCTCTCTGCGCTGGACCAAAGTAGTGAAAATGGTCGGTTATGTTGAGGTCCCAGAGAGCCGCCTGGCCGTCGTTATACACGCCGGCACGAACACCCACCGCGGGATACGTCGACTGAGAGGCATTTTGTGCCACCGCATCCTCGCTTTTGAAAAAGCTCCAGCCTCCTGTCAGGGATTCTGTATTCACACACAATGCAGTGAGGGCGAGCGCGCACACACCGAACAACGCAAGTCTGATTCTTGTTATCATGGATAGAGACGAAATGAGGTTTCTGCGAAGATCCGAGACTCTGTTCGACAACCTCAAATAAAGTTGTCGAGCCCCACTCTTTGCAGATGTTACCTGCTACTCATTACCGAATACTCACCGCTCCGCAGGCTAGAGCCGCGAAACAAAGGATGAGCTTCGCGCTAACTTGTAGATCAGAATTGAAAATAATGGAATATCCCTTCATGTCCAAACGCTGTTTTTATTCTACTACCGCCCTGTGCCTTGTGCCCTGTCAGCATTAGGTGAGCGTGTCAAGCCCCGAATCGACTAAGAATTGTATTCTCGGCTTTTACACCGGTGCCCTTGAAGTCTAGGGTGTAATGCAAACCGCGACTCTCTCGACGCGCCAACGCACAGCGAATCACCAGCTCTGACACCAGATGCAGGTTGCGCAGCTCAAGCAGGTCTGGTGTCACGACACATTGAGTGTAGTACTCCTGAATCTCGCGTCTAATCAGCTCCATGCGATGGAGCGCGCGCTCAAGCCTCTTTGTTGTGCGGACGATCCCCACATAATTCCACATAGTCCGCCGAATCTCATCCCAATTCTGCGTGATCACAACCTGCTCATCGCTATCCACAGCACTGCCGGGGTCCCACGGTCTTGGGACCACAGAAACTCGGTTTTTACCTCGATTTTCAACTGAGTGCGCCGCTGCTCTATGACCGAATACGACACCTTCAAGTAATGAATTGGATGCTAGCCTATTAGCGCCGTGCAATCCGGTGAACGCACATTCACCTGCTACGTACAGATCAACAATATCAGTTGCTCCATGCACATCGCTCATCACCCCGCCACACATATAGTGCGCGGCGGGCACAACGGGAATTGGCCCTTTGGTGATATCGAAACCAAAACTCAAGCAACGCTCGTATATCGTCGGGAAATGCGCCTTTACGAACTCCGCATCGCGATGCGAAATATCAAGCAGAACATACTCATCCCCGTGAAGCTTCATCTCAGCATCGATTGCTCGAGCCACGATATCTCGTGGAGCCAACTCAAGTCGCGAATCGTACCGCCCCATAAAACGATCGCCATTCGACCGGAGAAGGTAGGCCCCTTCGCCACGCATCGCTTCAGTGATTAGGAAGCTCTTGGCTTGAGGATGGAACAAACAGGTTGGGTGAAACTGAATGAACTCCATATTTGCAACGCGACAGCCTGCCCGATAACACATCGCTATCCCGTCGCCAGTAGCCACATCGGGGTTTGACGTGTAGAGGTATATCTTCCCCGCTCCTCCGGTTGCTACTAACACCTTATCTGCCAAGATCGGCTCTATCGCCGCGCCGGCCCGAAAAACGTAGGCGCCAAGCACCTTGTTAGCTGCCGCCGATGAGATACCCATCTTATGGGTTGTGATCAAATCAATCGCACTGGCGAAGCGAATCAACTCGATATTCGGATGTCTCTGAACAGCGCCAAGTAAAGCCCGTTGAATCTCAAAACCAGTAGCGTCTCCTGAGTGAAATATCCGTCTTCGCGAGTGCCCGCCTTCGCGGTGTAGGTGAAAATCGCCACTTTCATCTGTATCAAAGAGAGTGCCACGTGCAATCAGGTCGCGCACCCGATCCGGCCCTTCGGTTACCACCATCCGAACTACCTCTGGGTCGCACAAGCCAGCTCCGCAGGTAAGCGTGTCCTCTACGTGCAGATCGAAGCTGTCATCGGGTTGCATTACCGCAGCGATCCCGCCCTGAGCCCAGAGGGTCGATGACGTACCGGTGTCCTTCTTAAAGAGAATCGCCACACTTCCGTGGTCGGCCACTTTGAGAGCGTATGTTAGTCCGGCGATACCACC
>JBIIHY010000121.1:0-8519 GCA_044235305.1 Bdellovibrionota bacterium | reverse complement strand
AACCCAAGGGCCGCTGATCTTAAAGGAAGGCTAAAGACAGCCGCAGACACTCACCCTTATGCACCACAGGCTCTCATGCTTGCGCTGCTCGTATTATTTATTGAAGTCTTCTTGAGAGAATTTGCGTTTAAAGGCAAACGGTAATATCTCCTGTGCACCCAACTCTGCGCTTCACTTTCTTCTTTGCCTAAGATACAAGGGACTCATGACTCAACCCTACACTATCTATTTCGCCGGTGAGCTCTTTAGCCTTAAACATTTAATAGGGAACGCACTACTTGCGGATGCTATTAATAAACTGTCTGAATCCCGATATCACTGTATCGTGCCGCAAGATTTGGAACAGCGCGAGACCACAGCCCTCGCTATCCGTGACCAAGACCTGTTTCACGTAATATCATGCGACCTAGGACTCTTTCACTTTGACGGTCCTGAGCTTGACTCGGGTACGGTAGTGGAATTTATGGTCGCAAAGATGTTGGACATACCGTCGGTAATACTACGCTCTGATTTTCGAAGTGGTGGCGACGCTAGAACGCTCCCGTGGAACCTAATGGCGAGTGGTTACCCTCGGACTGAGGTTGTACTGCTAGATGGCTTGCTGATGTACCAGCAGCACTCCAAGAAGGACGGCCTCTCAGCAACTGACGTAGCACTCCAGTCTACTAAGCAACTCGCGCAGGATGTAATTACTGCCCTAGATAAAGTACGAAGCACCCCAGGCACTCTGTCAGCAGAGAAGGGGGAGTCTGTATACGAGTGGATGAGCCAGTTTGCTGGCCCCTCGCTCAAAAAGCTCCTCTCGCCAGAGACCCTTCACGATATTCTCTCAAGCAAGATAGCCAAGGGGCTGCTATGACCGATACGCGCGTTGCTGTTGTAGGAAGCTTTATTCACGACTTAGCTTTCAAGGTCGAGGTTTTCCCTGGCCCGGGAGAAACGCGCATCGGGCGAGTCTTTAGTGGCCCAGGTGGAAAAGGGTCTAACCAAGCCGTAGCGTGTCACCGCCAAAACATCCCAACTCTCTTTATAGGCGCTATTGGGGATGATCTATTCGGTAACGGATACGTTGAGTGGGCTTTAAGAGAAAAGCTCCCTGTTGAGCTACAGCATACAAAGAGCGCTACCGGCGCGGCGTCGATAGTAATTAACGCACAGGCTGAAAATCTTATAGTTGTCGCCTTAGGTGCAAATGATGAGCTATCACCTCAGCACGTACTTTCATCACTTAGTAAGCACGAGAAGCTTTCGATACTTCTCGTACAAGCTGAGAGCAACCTTGATGCAACAAAGGCGGCCCTCGACTATGCTCGCAAAAAAGAACTCATCTCGATTTTAAATCCAGCTCCTATCAATGAATGTGTGACTCCTGCGCTTCTAGCTCTCGCAGATATAATAACTCCAAATGAAACTGAAGCAGCCTTCCTTGCAAACCACCTTAGTGGCGAAAAGGGTTGCATCGATGTGACAACTCTCGATGACGAAAGTATTATCGGTCTCTGCAAGCGTTTTCCAAGTAGCGCCACTTTAATTACGCTTGGCGCGAAGGGTTCACTATTTTACCAAACTACCGCCCCACACATCAGAACAAACGGCACAGAACAAGGAGAGCTGGTGCGGATACCCGCACTGCCTGGAATAACTCCTGTAGACACCACGGGTGCAGGTGATGCCTTTAACGGTGGATTTACGGCAGGGTTGCTGCACTTTGAAGGCAACATTAAGCGCGCCATAAAGTATGCAACCGTTGTTGCTGGTCTCTCAACTCAGCGTGAAGGCACATCACCTGCGATGCCAACACGAGCTGAAGTTGAGCGTTATGCTGATTTTTTTAAAGAGTAAGTAACATTGTACGGAGATTTGCACGGAGAATCGTATGCCATATATCGGACGAAAAGACCGCCACCAATACCAAGAGATCTTAAATTCCCTCGCAGCTCTTGTTCCGCAAGACCGCATGCAGCGCCCCGGTCACATCAACTACATCGTAAGCCTTCTCCTTGAGAAAGTGTACGGCAAAGAGCTTCGCTACGCTGACCACAACGAAGTAATCGGTGTACTGAACTGCATCGCGCTTGAATTCTATCGCAGAAAAACTGCCCCTTATGAAGATGTAAAAATTAAAGAGGAGGGGGATCTGACAGATTTGTAAGATCGGGGCGGACGAGCCACGGGCCCTTTTGGACCGCGAAGCTTCCAGCTTCGCCCGGGGCCTCCGTGCCGGCTCAAGTATTTAGCGGACCTAGAAGGTCCGCGGTCCAAGAAGGCGACAGACAACTTAGCCCAACACCAGCTTAGCAAAGCGGTACACCACCTTCTTGGGCTCCTCAAACGCCTCAAACTTAACCATCACACTGGCTGCGGATCCAGAGCCCACCACTGACTGTACAACCCCCTTTCCGAAAGATGGGTGAATAACAGCCACACCCTCCTCGAGCTGCTCAAGTGCAGCACTTGGCTTGTCAAAGTATTCTTTAAGAGTCTCTGGTTGCTTCTCTTTGGAAATCACATCAGCTGGAGCGAGCAGATTCTTAATCCGATCCAGCGACATTGAAACCTGAGGCTGTGGGCGCTCAATCTTGCGCGACTGACGGCGGCTGCCCCAGCCACCGCCATATTCACCGCTACCACCGCCAGTATCCTCGTCTTCAAAAGAGAACCGCGGATACCCTTCAAGGAACGTTGCCCCTTGAGAAAGCTCTGTTCCCACTGCATTCATGCGGCCAGGGTCGATATCCTTTGCAAAGCGACTTACAATTCTCACCCCACCTGAACTTCCAGAGCTGCCACCGGCTGCAAACATACCTCGGTAATATGCACGAGTCATGTAGAGGACCTTCATCGCACGAGTTATGCCGACGTAACAAAGCCTGCGTTCCTCCTCAACGCCTTTGGGTTCATCGATTGCTCGAAAGTGAGGAAGTAGTCCCTCTTCAACGCCGCCAAGAAATACCACTGGAAACTCAAGCCCCTTTGCTAAATGAAGGGTCATAAGCGATACGGTATTCGGCACCTCGTCTGGATCCCTCGGGCCAGTTTCACTGATTGCAAAATCAGCACTCGACGTCAGAGAGATTCTATCGAGAAACTCCTTAATGGATGATGTTGTATCGCTGCCTGGTTGCCCCATCGTGCGACCGAGTGCGCTTAACTCTTGTAAGTTTTCAATCCGTGATTGAGCCGCGGGGTCCTTCATCGCAGCAAGCTTTGGCCCGTACTCAGTAGCCTCTACGATGTAATCGATAAGCTCTCCTAGGTTCTTGCTCTCTGAAACCTGCTTGATATCAGCCATCAGTGCGACAAACTTGTGCACGTGTTTGTTAGTTTCAGCTACAGCAACTGACGCGTGCAGAAAAGGAACAGCCGAGCGACGAGACTCTTCAGCTATAGCAAGGAGCGACTGCGCTCCGATACCACGCGGAGGGGTGTTAACCACTCGTTGAAAGGCCTGATTATCAGAGGGATTTACTAAGAGGCGAAGGTATCCAAGGATATCTTTAATTTCTTTCCGGTCAAAGAACTTTAAACCTCCAAAGATCCGATACGGTACACGCTCACGCACCAGAGATTCTTCAAGCGCTCGAGTCTGTGCGTTCGTGCGGTAGAGAATTGCGATATCAGAGTACTTAACCCCTTCGCGTGTAAGACGCTGTATCTCGCGAGCAATAAAGTCAGCCTCCATATTTTCATCGTGTCCGATGAATGTACGGATACGCTCTCCAGCAGCGCCAGAGGTCCAGAGCTTCTTAGCTTTGCGTTCTTTGTTCTTCTCGATAACGGCATGCGCTGCGTCGAGGATAGTTGCGGTAGAGCGGTAGTTCTGCTCAAGCTTTACAACTTTTGTACTCGGAAAATCTTTTTCAAATTCAAGGATGTTACTAATCGTAGCTCCTCGAAAACCGTATATCGATTGGTCATCATCTCCAACGACAAAAAGATTTCGTCGCGGCTCGCTAATGAGCCTAATAAACATGTACTGGACCATGTTTGTGTCTTGAAACTCATCCACGAGGATGTAGTGAAGATTCCGGCGGTAGTACTCAAGCACGTCGGGAAATTCCTTAAACACCCTCACCACGTTCACCAACAGGTCACCAAAGTCCATCGCATTCGCTTCAAGCAGAAGCTTCTGGTAGCGGTCATACACCTGCGCTTGAAGGTCAGTTGCAACATTAAAAGACCGCTTGGCGAGGTCTTGAGGAAAGAGGTAGTTGTTTTTTGCCTTATCGATAGCTCGCGCGAATGAATCAAGGGGATACTTCTCGTCGTCGATGTCGAGCTCTTTGATAACCTGCTTAAGGACACCCTTACTATCCTGCTCATCGTAGATGATGAATTGATTAGTGTACCCGAGCTTTGTCGCACAGTGTCTAAGAATCCTTAAACCTGAGGAGTGAAAGGTTGATATCCAGAGTCTATCAGCCTGTTCAGCAAGAAGCCCTTTAAGGCGTGACCGCATCTCACCAGCAGCTTTGTTGGTAAATGTTACTGCTAGGATGCGATCTGGAAAAACATTGTGCTGAAGCACAAGTTGCGCCACCCGGTGCGTCAATACGCGAGTCTTGCCGCTCCCTGCACCAGCCAGCACCAAAATAGGACCATCACGGTGTAGGACGGCTTCAGATTGCGGCTGATTTAACCCCGAGGTACGAGTCTGTGAAAATACCCCGTCTGCCTCGTCACCAAGCGATAGCGAATGCTGTGGTAAATGCTGCATTGTTTCGTGCTCTCTGCTCATACCAAGCACCGCTGTATACGATTCTTAAAATAGAAAAAGGGAGACTGGCGATCTCCCTTTCGACAACTCTGTGAAAGATACCTGCAAAAGCGGTCGTCTTCAATCACGACCTGATTGCATTTACCTACTTCTGCGAGCGACGTGTTGCCTTCTAAGAGAAACCTTAGAGACACCACACTCAATAGCGAGTGGCTGTGCAGAAGCAACTGATTGCAAAAGTAACCGACCGATGTAGAGGAGGGTGAGAGCAGCGCAGGTGAAGTCGACCCCCGTAACCAAAAACTCATTTCCCATAACATGCCTCCGAATAACGTTTTCATAATTTTTCTATACTAAAAAGCCCCTCTAGTTCAAGTCTTTTTCTATATCAAATAGATTTAATCCAACAATATCTGTTACCAATTGACAGAAATCAGGAGCTTACCCCCTACAAACAAGGTTCGACGGATGCAAGAAATAGTTGCTCCTGCTACTCTTACCCCCATGTCGCAGTACGATCGCAAGGACCACCTCTACCAAAAAGCCAAAGAGGAGGGGTACCGCTCTCGCGCAGCCTACAAGCTAATCGAGATACAAGAGTCTTATGGCCTAATCCGTTCTGGGGACTCGGTCCTTGATGTTGGCGCTTGGCCAGGTGGTTGGCTCCAGGTAGCACTTGAATTTGTTGGACAAAAGGGCTCTGTCACCGGCATAGACCTGGTGGCGATAGACCCCATAGATGACCCACGCTGTCACCTCATAACCGGGGATGCGCGAGACCTAGACACTCTGATAGAAAATCAAGGCGCACACTTTGACGTTGTGATCTCGGATATGTCCCCGAAACTCTCAGGGATCAAAGAAGCCGACCAAGCTG
The DNA here is from genome assembly GCA_044235305.1 of Bdellovibrionota bacterium. Classification (GTDB taxonomy): domain Bacteria; phylum Bdellovibrionota_C; class UBA2361; order UBA2361; family OMII01; genus OMII01. The sequence continues at coordinate 2,925 of JBIIHY010000121.1, read as the reverse complement.
GTATAGTGGGGTGCGCAGAACTCGCTCTGTGGGTTGCGACACAATTTTTGAAGAACGGAGGGAACTTCGCCGTCAAGTTGTTTAAGGGCGGCCAAGTTGAAACGTTTGTCAAAACTGCACGGCCCATGTTTAATAAGCTGGTGCGGACCGAGCTTAAATCGACTCGTAACACCTCCAACGAGTTCTACGTAATAGGACTTGGATTTAAGCGACAGGGTTCTTAAAGGAAGATTACCGTAATGCCCCTCATGGCTGCCTCTCAATCTCTTTTCTCTAGTATCACAGCGCTCGGCTCCTACGTTCTTGAGCGTACCGAAGGGTGGGGGCGCGCATGGATCTTCCTCTATCGAACCCTGATAGCTCTCGCCAAGCCTCCGTATCGCCCGTATCTATACCTTTATCAGGTGCTACAAATTGGGGTGAACTCTACGGTCGTTATCGCGCTTATCGGTCTCTTTACCGGAGCCGTACTTGCTGTACAGGGTGAGTATACGCTCTCAAAGTTTGGAGCCAACGCTTACACGGGCCCAGCGGTTGCACTCAGTTTGATTCGCGAGCTTGGCCCCGTGCTCACAGCTCTCATGGTGATTGGACGCGCAGGCTCTGCCGTTACTGCTGAGGTTGGCATCATGCGCATTACTGAGCAGATAGATGCGCTTCGCTCGATGGCTGTCGATCCGATGAAGTACCTAATGGCTCCGCGCCTCGCTGCTGGGTTAATTGCGATGCCACTTCTCTGCGGCATCTTCAACGTCGTTGGCATACTTGGTGGATACATCGTAGCAGTTGGCCTCTTAGGCCTTAGCCCTGGAACCTTCATGGCTGAGATAACTTCAGCGGTCGAGCCGATGGACATCTACTCAGGATTTATTAAAGCTCTCGTCTTTGGTCTTATCTTCGGATGGGTTAGTTGCTACAAAGGTTACACCTGTGGCTTCGGCGCACAGGGAGTAAACAAAGCAACTACCCAATCAGTAGTCACCGCTTCTGTTGCTGTGCTTATCGTTGACTACTTTCTGACCAGCATCCTCACTCGCGTGTTTATGGAGTAGCGAACAGTGATATCAGTTCGAAATGTCCATAAACGCTTCGGTTCACAGGTCGTGCTTGACGGCATCAACGTTGAAATCGAACCGGGAAAGACCACAGCAGTTGTTGGTCCAAGCGGTGTTGGAAAATCAGTTCTTCTAAAACTTATCATGGGTATCATGACCCCTGACGCAGGAGAGATATACATCGGCGGAGACAACATCACCCGAGCGCGTTCAGAATCTCAAAAGAATGCGATTAGAAGATCTCTAGGGGTGCTCTTTCAGTCGGCCGCTCTCTTTGACTCACTGACAATTTACGACAATATTGCGTTTCCTCTGCGCCAGCGAGGTGGCACCCGCTCAAGCAAAATCCATCTCCGCGTGCTCGATATAGCAGAAAAGTTAAGCCTCTCTCGCTACCTAACAAATTTCCCTGAACAGGTATCGATAGGGATACGAAAACGCGTCGGTATGGCGCGTGCCCTTATTACAGAGCCAAAGGTGCTGCTCGTTGATGAGCCGAACACAGGGCTTGATCCTCTTGATGGACAAGAGGTGTATGATTTAATTAATGCCTGCAAGACGCAGTGGGGATTCACTGGGCTGGTAATCAGCCACGAGCTCCCTGAGGTCTTTCAAGTGTCAGACAGAGTAGCGATGATCCTTAAAGGCAAGATAATTGCCGAAGGCTCACCTGCCGAATTGAGCGCTTCAAAAGACCTCGCTGTGCAGCAGTTCCTAAACGGGAGAACCGATGGACCAATCCAAATTCAATAACGCCTCAACTCCAGCGCAGATAGCCGTTCCAAGGCGATCGTTTTCGCTTGAGTTCTTCGTTGGAATATTCACCATGGCCGGCGTTGCCGCCGCGGCGTACCTCTCGGTGGGGCTTGCCGGTGTTGAGATCGGACCTAAAACTACCTACCCCATCTATGCCGAATTCTACAACGTCTCTGGTCTTAAATACGGAGCAAGTGTTGAGCTTGCTGGCGTTCCAGTTGGTGAAGTCTCAGAGATAAATCTTAATGACCCCAAGGCGCGCGTTACGTTAAAAATTAAGAATGATTTTAAGTTACGTGATGACGACACGCTTGCTATCCGCACCAAAGGAATCATCGGCGACCGGTACGTTAAAATCTCTCGCGGCGGCTCAGATGACTACGTTGCTGAAGGGGGCACTATCTCAGTTGCCGATACCGAATCCGTTATAGATATCGAAGACGTTATCAGCAAAGTTGTGCACAGTCTCTCGGGCGAGAAGGACGAGAGCAGTTCAAAAACTGATACGAAAGCAACCAAGTAATACAACAACAGGAGCTACTATGACCGTAAAGACTATCTTCCTCGCTCTCTCATCGTTAGCCCTCTGCTCGCTTGTGCCAATTATGCACGCCGTAGCCGACCCTGGCTCTCCCAAGACTGAGATCGAAGATACTATTGATCAAATCATTAAAACTGTTGCGAGCACCCCAGAGGCTTCTGTTTCAGCAGAGCGGCGCACGAAACTACGCACGCTTATCAACCCTAAATTTAACTTCTCCGAGATGTCTCGCCGCTCCCTTGGACCAAACTGGAACGATATCTCTGCTGAAGAACAGAGTGAATTCACCGAGGTATTCTCAGAGCTTCTTGCTCGCACCTATCTTTCAAAGATTGAGACCGTTAAACCTGGAATGGTGAAGGTTGAAAGCGAGAGTGTAGATCCTCCTAAGGCTGTTGTTAAAACAGTGGTACTTAGCAAGGGTGACTCGTTTCCAATCGATTACAAACTTATGGTAGGAAATAACGGCAAGTGGCAGGTATACGATGTTGTAATTGAAAACATCGGCTTGGTGGCAAACTACCGCAACGAATTCTCTGGCATCATCCGCAAAGATAAATTCTCTGGGTTGAT
>JBIIHY010000120.1:0-8537 GCA_044235305.1 Bdellovibrionota bacterium | reverse complement strand
TGCATGATCCGCTCGCAGACAGTGACGCGGTTCACCATGAATATGGGATAGACCTGGTGCCCTTCGAGGCTCTGCAAGAGCTTGAGGCCCTTGTGCTAGCTGTTCCTCATCGTGAATTTGCATCGCTCAACGGAGAGCGAATAAGTGAGCTCCTTTGCCCAAAGGGGGTCGTAGTAGATGTGAAATCGATGCTTTCCCGAGAGGAAGTGCCTGCATCGCTTACGTATTGGAGCCTGTAGTTATGGAGATTTCGATTCCTTCGTCAAAGACGTGGCTTGTCACGGGCGCAGCGGGATTTATCGGCTCGCACTTGCTGGAAAAGTTGTTGTTGCTCGACCAGCGAGTTGTGGCGCTTGATAACTTTGCAACGGGCAGTCGCACGAATCTTGATCTCGTACGACAGATAGTTGGTGATGAGCGTTGGAGTAAGTGTTCCTTCTTTGAGCTTGATATCAGGGATAGGGAAGGGGTTGAGCTTACAGTCAAGCAGCACCGTCCCGATATTGTGCTGCATCAAGCTGCGTTGGGCTCTGTGCCGCGTTCTTTGGATGACCCATTTACTTCGCATCAGGTAAACGTTGATGGATTTATCTCGGTCCTGGAGGCCGTCCGAAAGGTCGGAGTTAAGCGCTTCGTGTATGCGTCATCCAGTGCTGTTTATGGTGATCTGCAGATGTCGCCGAAGCAGGAAGATCTCATAGGAAACTGTCTCTCGCCGTATGCAGCTACAAAGAGAATCAATGAGATCTACGCACAGGTGTATGGGCGCAGCTACGCTCTTGAGACTATCGGCCTCCGTTATTTTAATGTGTTCGGGCCGCGTCAGGATCCAAACGGACAGTATGCGGCAGTCGTGCCGCGTTGGCTCTCGGCGATATTGAAAGGTGAGCAAGCGGTTATGTATGGCGATGGCAGCACGTCGCGGGATTTCTGCTTTGTGGCCAATGTTGTGCAGGCCAATATCGCGGCTGGTCTAGCACCATCATCATCGGCTGGGATTATTAACAGCGTTGCTAACATAGCGTGTGGTGCTACCACGTCGTTGCAGCAGCTGTTTGATATGTTGAAACGCGCCGTCGCTTCGGCCAGAGGAATAGAGATAGAGGAGATACCGCCACCGCGTTATGAGCCGTTTCGGCAGGGGGACATAAAGCACTCGCTTGCTGATATCACGCGAGCGGAGCAACTTCTTAATTATCGGCCGACCCACACCGTTGAGGCGGGTGTTCGTGAATTGGTTCGGCGTAGCCTTCTGCCACTGGCTGAGCGGAGGCGGTAGGCAATGACCCTGACCCTCGGTCTTGCTCGAAATTAAACGAAAATTAGCCCCATCTTTAGTTGTTTCAGGTACTTGCATGTTTGCTTTCTCTGGGGGCTTTTGCGCAGCACTGCTCGATCTGCTATACTTGAAAAAACGTTTGTAGTTCAAAACGTTAACTTATTGCTGTTTCGAGACGAAGTTTAACCAAAGGGCTTATTTTCCTAGTGGGGAACCTGTGAGTAGTGCAGAAATTATCGTTCGCGGCGCGGGCGACTCATCTTCATCCGATCTTGGTTTAGTATCGTCTCCTTTTTCTCAAGCACCAACAGCTCAATCGACGGTTTGCTTTGCTTCTGTGTCTAGTCACACTCTTGGACAGTTTGTTTTGCACCCTCTTGAGGAGCAGGCGTTGGGGGAGGCGATTTCGCAGAAACGGCGTCAGGATTTTACTCTCGGTCGAGCCGCGGCTCGGCGAGCGCTGGATGGTATTGGTTTTCCAGTTGCTTCTCCGGTTCTTCGAGGTGAGCACCGCGAGCCTCTCTGGCCGGTTGGAATCGTTGGTTCGATTTCGCACAGCGGTGGTTACGGCGTAGCTGCTGTTGCGTGGCAGCAGGACGTTGCTGCTTTGGGTGTTGATATTCAGCAGATAGAAGAGAATCGCTACACTGATGAATTGATCGCCCGTTTTGCTGATCCGGACGAGTTTGACTGGGTGCGCTCTGACCCTCGTCACCGAACTGAGAGAGCTGTTAAACTGTTTTCAGCCAAAGAGAGTGTTTTTAAAGCACTTTACCCCCTGGGTCGGGTTTGGTTTGCATTCGACGTTGCTCGCATGAGTCCAAATAGCGACGAAAGCGGATTCTCTGCCACGGTTAATTTACCAGCGCTCTCCCTCGCTCCGATCCACCTTGATGTCGGGATTTCGGTATATGACGGGCACGTTATCACAGGTGCATGGCTGTCAAAGCCGTTGGCGCTTTCAGGGGGTGCTGCGCACTAAAGGTCAGGCTTTATGCTTGCTCCATGTGTTTGCTTGCTCCATGTTTGCTTGCTCCAAGGCAACCTCGCGTTATGTTTGCTTGCTCCAAGGCAACCTCGCGTTAGTTTAACTCGCTTAAAGTTAGCGCCCTCGCCAGGGAGCTGAGTCTTTGTTTTTCTCTCGGCTTAGGAGTGAAAACTTCTTGGCTGGCATTTTCTATCCTTGGCCCCGCAACTTTCTCGCCCCTCGCTCGATTAACAGACCGTATTCTTAATCTCAAACCTATTTGTTTGGCGGCTATTTCCTCGTGGGCAGAGTGTGACCCATTACGCTGTAGCTTGCTTGAAATGGATTACGGGCGATTGGGTGCATTTTTTATTGTATAAGGACTAGGGCCTTAAAGGCTCTGAGAATTGGGTATGGGCTACCGTGCACGCTACTATGAATCACAAAAGTTATACGCGATTACCTTTCGAACGATTGAAGGGCTCCCGTTCGTTGCAACTAGCTACATGAAGCTTTTGATACGCGGCGTCATGGCGCGTGTTCAACGGGACAAAAAAGTTACCTTGTGCCACTTCCTCTGGATGGGTAATCATGCCCATATATTGGCTATTTTTGAAGATTCTCAGCAGGCCGTTCACTTCTATGCAGAGGTGCAAAAGAAGCTAACCGAGTCCCTGAAATCGCTTCTTGGATTGGGTCATCTTAGACTATGGGAGGGAAGGCCTGTAGTTGCACCGGTCCTAGATCTACCCGCGGCGATTCAGCAAGTGGCCTACCTATATGCAAACCCTGCCAGAGCAAATCTTGTTGACTCAATCTCCGACTATCCGGGCTGTTCATCTTGGGATACTTTTCAGCGGATGGCCACATCGGAAGCGCCTCAAGTTGATGCTAAGGTAGAGATTAAAGAGAGGTGGGTGCCCTACTCAAAGATTCCGCTTCTGCCGGCACCAGTACTCAAGAAGCACGCCGACCTGGACTTTGCTGAAACCCTCTACAAAACGGGGCGACATCACACACTAGACCTCTATCCGAATGCATGGATGAAGTGCTTTGGGGTTACAACACCTGAACGAGTAGCTCATGTTAATCAAGAAATACTCAATCAATTGGCGAAGAATGAACAGCAGCATCGAGATGCCCGAATTAAGGAGAGTAAGGGCGTGCTAGGCGAGAGGGCGTTGCGTATACAGCCGATTATGCGCCACCACATTCCCAAACGCACCGCCAATCGGCGACGAGTCTTTGTAATCTGCTCAGACAAGCAGCTAAGAATTAGCTTCATCTTCAAAGTCAAGGCGCTCTGCGAACTGGCTCGGCAATATTACCAAGATGCCCTAAGGGGAGTTCTCCGCAACTGGCCTCCGGGTATGTTCAAACCGCCTATAAGATCCATGGCATCAGCGTTGGGATGATTCCATACCACGACCGTCTGCAAATTCAGCTCTGTATATGGTCTGTTGATGACTATGCAGGGGCGGTGTGCCCGAAATACCCCCAGTTCAGCAGAGCACTGTAAAAACAGTCCCAAAACCACAGCAGCGATTTGAATTTTGATTCCAAAGGCGGCCAAACTGAAAAGTAAGACCCTCGTTTATAAGAGGAGCAGCGGAACCAGCGAATTATGGCGCCGTTAGCGAGTCGGCCTGAGTAGACTGTTGGGTTGGAGCAATAGGCCTTCGGCCTGAGTAGACTGTTGGGTTGGAGCAATAGGCCTTTGGGTTGGAGCAATAGGCCTCTCGGCCTGAGTAGACTGTTGGGTTGGAGCAATAGGCCTCGAGCTAGCTCCCTTTTTGCTTATTAGGGGCATTCTTGTTATGTATTCCGATCAATTATGTCTTCTAGAAAACTCCTTTCATGGATACCTGAAACCGACCCATCCGTTCTTGAACGGATGTTTCCGGATAAGTTGAGCCCGAACTACTCGCGGCCATCCATGCTCGATGTGATCGCTAAGCAGGCGATCGTTATCTCTGAGCGCTCAACGTGCCTCTGGTATGAGGTTGGAGCTGTTATCTTCTCAGGCGATATCGTGCTTTCTTCTGGGTACAACGGAGCAGCGCGCGGTGACGTCGACCCTCGTGAGGTCGGTTGTGCACGGGTTGTGGACGGAAAATTAAAAGAGGGTGCTGGACTTTGCCGAGGTTCACACGCTGAGCTTAACGCAATTGGAAATCTCTCAGCCGGAACGATGGGGCTTACTGATCTGCAAATGATGGTGACGCTTCATCCTTGCTACAACTGCGCTAAACAGATCATCAATAAAGGGATTCAGAAGGTATACTACCTCTGGGAGTACGGCCGTGAGCCGTTTGTTACAGACTACATGATCCGGTGTGGTGTTGAGGTAAAGCACTACACTTCCGACCACTTACGGGTGTGGATCGAGCAGAATAAGTATCACCCGATCGGGGCTGCACACCGAGAACAAGCAGCTGGGTGAGAAATTAGAGCTTGATTAGCGGTCGTGCCTGTGAGATACCGTCGAGTATGAATCGCAGTCCGTTCAGCCACATCACGCTCCATCATCACGGCGCTTAAGCGCTGTACACTCTTTTCCTTTCCAAACAATTTTTATTTTCTTTTTAACCCTGTAGGGGAGACGTATGACTACGATACGTGTTGCTATCCAGAAGTCAGGAAGGCTTTCAGAGTCTTCGCGTAAACTAATCGCTGAATGTGGAATCGAGGTTGAGCAAGTGGGTGCGCAGCTGCGCGCACCAGCTTTCAACTTCCCGATGGAGCTACTTTTTTTACGTGACGATGATATCCCGCGCTACGTTGCTGACGGGGTAGTCGACGCCGCAATCGTTGGTTTGAATGTGTTAGCTGAGCAGGCAGTTGAAGCTGAGGTCCTAGCCAAGCTTGGTTTCGGAAGGTGTCGCCTCTCGATTGCAGTTCCGAAAGGATTTAAGTACAGCTCTGTAGAATCGCTTTCAGGTTTGCGTATCGCTACCTCGTATCCGAATATCCTGCGCAGGTTTCTGAGTGAAAAAGGAATCGCTGCAGAGATTCAAGAGATAAGTGGTTCTGTCGAGGTGGCTCCGAGCATCGGCCTTGGAGAAGCAATCTGCGATCTGGTCAGTTCGGGCAGTACTCTTATTAGTAACGGCCTCGTTGAGGTAGAGACGGTACTCGAGTCACAGGCGGTGCTGATTGCTACTCCTAGGCTTTCTCCTGAAAAGCGCGCGTTGATCGACAAGGTGCTTTTTAGAGTTCAAGCGGTACTGCGTGCGCGAAGCACCAAGTACATAACGTTAAATACTCCAACAGAGGCTATCCCTGAGATAATAAAGCTCTTGCCGGGACTCAAGAGCCCTTCAGTGCTGCCGCTTGCAACACCGGGGTGGAGCTCGCTGCATACCGTTGTGGCAGAGGATGAGTTTTGGGAGATCGTTGAGGGGCTTAAGCGGGCAGGAGCCCAGGGCATCTTGGTATTACCGATCGAAAAGGTGATCATATGAGAATCATAAAGAATAGTCGGCGAACTGACTGGAGCAAACTTACTCAGCGACCGGTAACGTACGATGCGTCTCTTCCTGCCAAGGTACAAGGCATCCTTGCCCAGGTAAAAGACGGTGGAGATGCTGCTCTTAGAGAGCTAACACGTCGGTTTGATGGTGCTGTCCCTGATTCTTTTAGGGTATCAGTTGCTCAGAGAGATGCCTGCGCTGAAGCCGTGACACACGATCTGCGTCAAGCAATCGTTGCTGCACAGACGTTTATCGAAAGGTTTCACCGCTCGCAAAATCAGGTTGAACTGCCAGTAGTAACCGCGAACGGGGTGACCTGTTTTCGCCGCTCAGTACCCATTGAACGTGTGGGCATATACATTCCTGCAGGAACTGCGCCACTTTTTTCAACACTTCTCATGCTTGGTGTTCCAGCAAAAGTTGCCGGATGTCGAGAGATAGTTCTATCAACGCCAGGCGGAAGAGACGCGACCCTGAACCCTGCGATCGCTTTCTGCGCGCAGCTCCTCGGTATCGAGGAGGTATACGTTGTCGGAGGGGCGCAGGCAGTAGCAGCACTGGCGTACGGTACAGAGAGCATAAAGCCAGTGAGTAAGATCTGTGGACCAGGGAATCGGTTCGTTACCGAAGCTAAGCTACAGGTAGCTGCTCAAGGCATGGCTATCGATATGCCTGCAGGTCCATCAGAGGTGCTGGTTATAGCGGATGACGGAGCCAATCCGCGCTTTATTGCAGCAGATCTATTAGCGCAGGCAGAACACGGTGCAGATAGCCAGGTTGTGCTGGTTGCCTGTAGTCACGCGCTGGTGGAGCGCGTTGTTGAGCAGGTGACTTTACAAGCTGCGCAGTTACCGCGACAAGATTTTGTGTTCAAAGCACTTGAGAATAGCTTTGCGCTCGTAGTTGATTCAATTGATGAGGCGCTCGAGTTTTCAAATCTCTACGCGCCCGAGCACTTAATCCTTAGCGTCCAAGAATCAGAGCGCCTTATTGAGAAGGTGATAAATGCAGGCTCAGTATTTCTTGGTTATTGGGCAGCTGAGGCACTTGGTGATTATGCTTCAGGTACGAACCACGTCTTGCCAACAAATGCGGCAGCGCGCGCATACTCGGGTGTTTCAGTTGACACATTTGTTAAGAAGATAACGTTTCAAAGTGTATCCCGAGGTGGATTGCTTGAGTTGAGTGATACGGTGGCAACGCTTGCGCGTGCAGAGGGATTAGAGGCGCACGCCCAGGCTGTAGTAGTTCGTAGGGAGGCGCAGGTAAATGGGGGTCAATAAGCTCATAAAGCCATATATTCAGGCACTGGTGCCGTATTCAACCGCGCGGGATGAGTTTACCGGTGTGGCAGAGGTGTACCTGGATGCAAATGAGAATCCGTTTGCTTCAAACGTTAACCGGTATCCGGATCCGCACCACAAGGCGCTGAGGGCAGAGCTGAGTGCCCAGAGGGGTGTTCCGCTAGATCAGATATTTGTAGGAGGTGGAAGTGATGAGGCGATTGAGCTTCTGGTACGTGTTGTTGATACGGCTGAAGGTGGCATCACGATCGCACCCCCTACCTACGGGATGTATCGAGTAGCAGCTCGCAACAATAACGTAGCAGTCATCGAGGTAGCTCTTAACCCTGACTTTTCACTCAATATCGAAAAGATTCGAGAAGCAAGCGATGTCGGTAGCAAGCTGCTCTTTATCTGCTCTCCCAATAATCCAACGGGGACTCAGTACACACTGGAGGAAGTACGGACTCTCCTTGAAGCGTTTCAGGGAGTGATTGTTGTTGATGAGGCATATATCGATTTCGCAACGGGTGAGAGTGCTGTGACGCTACTTCCAGATAGCGATCGACTCGTAGTGCTGCAAACCTTTTCAAAGGCGTGGGGGATGGCTGGTATTAGACTTGGAGTTGCCTATGCAGCTCCAGCTCTTGTAGCTGCCATGAATAAGCTAAAGCTCCCTTACAACGTCAGTACTCCTACTCAGCAAGCAGCGCTTGCGCGGCTATGTGAGGCGGGGCGAGTAGAGGAAGAACGGCAGGCGATAGTGCGTGAGCGTGACCGCTTAGCCGCAGAGCTTGTAAAGCTTCCGTGCGTTGAGCACGTTTTCCCCTCTGAGGGAAACTTCCTTCTCGTCCGCTTTAAAGAATCGCAGCGAGCGTTTCTTGCTCTACGGGATGCAGGAGTTATCGTCCGAGATCGTTCTAACGAACTGCACTGTACTGGTTGCTTGCGCATCACTATCGGAACATCAAGTGAGAATAACCGTGTGGTAGAGGTGTTGGCAGGGAGTTAAAGATATTTATGAAAAGCAAAAGAGTCTTATTTATAGATCGCGATGGCACCATCATCGTTGAGCCGCCGGATACGAAGCAGATCGATAGCCTCGATAGGCTTCAGTTTATTCCAGGTGCCATATCAGCTCTTGCTTCGATAGCAAAGAACACTGATTTTGAGCTTGTTATGGTGACAAACCAAGATGGGCTTGGCACCGGTTCGTTTCCGGAAGAGAGCTTCTGGCCAGCGCATGAGATGATGCTTAAAGTCCTTAAGAGCGAGGGTGTAGAGTTTAAAGCAATTCATATTGATCGCTCGTTTCCTGAGCAGGGGCTTGCTTCTCGGAAGCCAGGCACAGCGATGCTTACTCACTATCTCGGGAGAGACTACGACCTCGCTAGCTCGTTTGTGATCGGCGATAGAGAGACAGATGTGCAGCTTGCCCGTAATCTCGGGTGTAAGGCTATTTTTCTGTCAGGCGATACTGTCCCAGATGCAGCGCTGAATACCCAGTCATGGCGAGAGGTCGAGAGCTTTATCTA
>JBIIHY010000417.1:0-2535 GCA_044235305.1 Bdellovibrionota bacterium | reverse complement strand
CGCAAAAAATTACGGTGGCACACGAAGACTCAAGCGGACCTGGAAGGTCCGCGGTCCCAGCGCCTTTTCGCAGCGCGAGACCCTCTCCTTCTCCTCATCTACGGCATCTTCACACTCTCGACGAAGTCTACCCCTACTACCGCGCCTTCCAAATAACACAGCGCCTTGCTTAGCTCTTGTAGCCTCTCTTCTGAAAGCCCCTCACGCTGCACGTATTGTGAAATCGCTCGAGCCAACCGCCCATCTGATAGAAAAGGCAGGTGCGCGCAGGCACTCTGAACATCTGAGACCTCAATACACGGCACCTCAGCTACCGGCACAATATCGTGCGCTCGGCACAGCGCTGCAAGACAGACATCGAGCACCCGATAATTCGGCGCCAAGGCCTCTGCTGCGTACTGGCGATCCATACCGATCACATGCTTCCAGACCTTTGACTCACACAAAGCAAGACAGTGCCAATAGTGGTAAAGGGCAAGCGGCCTAAGGGACTGAGTAAGAGCCGACAGTCCGAAAAGCTCCTGTCGGCTGCGAAGTTGCTGAGATAGGCGTTGCGCCGCAAGGAGATCCTCATGCGTCCAGGTCCGCATCCCCTCCTCAAATACCCCCCACAACTGCTGCTCAGTCGGGGAAGCACCATCAATTCCTAGCTCATGGTAGATGTCTGAGAGCAACGCTTTTGCAACGCGCCGAAGTCCCTCTTCAGCGTCACCACATACCTCTTCAGAGAGAGCTCTCTGGCAATCGAGCAGATGCAGGTTAGCACCGATATTATCTGTATTGCTGTAAACGTACGTAACAAAGAACTCTCTCACCGAGCTCTCACGGTGCTGCAACTCGCATAAGAGGCGAACAACTAAGTCCGGTCGCTCACTATTCTCCTCTAGGAATGTGAGCATCCACCGAGAGGCACTCGTGCCATCACCATCATGCTCTCCGACACTGAGTGTCTCAAGGAGTAGCGCTTTCAAATCCTCCGCTGACATGTCCGGATTCTCCGCTACGACCTCATCTCGCAGCGCAGCGGCTTTATTTCTCAACCAATAGTCTTCAAGACGCCACATCGCGCGTTCAACAACGACGCCTAACGCCAGCAGATCATGCCTTGAAAGGGTACAGGGGGCGCTCTCTCGGCAGGTCAATATGGCGCGATGCTCGTCAGATACCAGGCCTAGTGTTACATCTGCGACCCTTATCTCTATTTTTTTCGACATAGGTTCTTTTTCGTAAAATTAAGTTGCGTAGCCGAGTGTCATTCAAATGACATAGAGGTTATGCGGTAATTCCTGAGCAATGTGCTGCCAAGAGTCTTGAATCGCTAATACACCGCACAACAGCTATCGCTATCTATTTCCGACACCGTCACCCCCGTCATACACCCACCTAGGCGCTAGCGGTAACCTACCCCCGTCAACACATGCTGAGAGGAGGCAGGGAGAAGTATGCAAGAATCTTCAACACCAAAAGAGAAGAAGCCTCGGGGATTTGCCGCGATGGATCCCGAGAAACAGCGACAGATCGCAAGCAAGGGTGGAAAGATAGCTCATGAACGTGGACATGCGCATGAGTTCACTCCTGAGGAAGCGCGCGAAGCGGGTCGCAAAGGCGGACAAACTGTCAGTCGAGACAGAAAACATATGTCTGAGATCGGCAGACTGGGCGGCGAAGCTCGCAGCCAGTCACGAAGTGAGGGTGCACCCCCTGTGTAAAATACGTGGGCAGCGATAGCAGGCTACCACATCCTCCCGGTGATGACGGTAGTTTTCATCGCTTTGAGTGCTTTAAGTGCCAGCGGGCTCGCCCGTCCACGAATGCGGATTTCAACGGATGAAAACTTGCCCTCTGTGAGCACTCTCTTCTGAAAATCTCGGAAGATCTCGGCGACTTCGGCTGTCCAGAAAAGGTAATCGACAGATAGGGGTACAATCAGCTTACCCTTGGTTGTTATCCCGGCGGGAAGTTGGAGAGATGCAACGATCTGACGGAGGGGCTCCTTCTCATGAATCTTCTCAAGCGCTTCCGCTACCGATACGAAATACAGTGCCGAAGGTTCATTCGTGGCTACAGTTGCAGCGCGAATAAAATGCTCGTGCCCCTTAACGCCTGAACCTATAGCGCGCAGTGATGCAACAACGAAACGCCTCGACCACGGTGTATAGGCTTTATTCTTTACAAACGGCCCTGCTACCTCCGGAGATATCTCCAACTCCTTTAGCTCTTCGGCATTCTTCTGAGCTATCTTGTTGGGCTCCTCATAGAGTGAAAGCTTCTCTGCTCGGTCGTACCACTTACTGACCATACTGAGCTGTCCCAGCAACCCCAAGCCGGGAACAAATTTAAAGCCAATTCCGACTGCTGTTTCAATCGCTGCGACCCGCTCTATCTCAGACTGCAACAGCTCATTCGATGTATAGGGGCTCACCTTGAGCTTGCGAAACCATTCCCTCTCGCGCTTCGAATACCCGATAAATTGCAGCCCAAACTTCTTCCCTTGCTGGAGTGTGCTCGATGCAGATACCTCAGGTGCCATCGGGT
>JBIIHY010000119.1:0-8559 GCA_044235305.1 Bdellovibrionota bacterium | reverse complement strand
GAGGGTTCACTCAATCGTTGGGAGCCTTCGACTGGAGAGATGTATTCGCCGAATAATCCTCTCATCGATTTTAAAGGTTTTTGTGATCTGAGCGGTTGGCGAGTGGTGGGCTGGTTTGAGCGAAGCGCCTTTATTATGAGTACAGGTATTACGATAGAGGGCAGGGAATACCCCTTCAATCGCCCCATCCAAATCGACCTGCCCTTAGAGCCAGTGGCCGGCTCGGTACGTACACCCTGTACCGTTATCCTCCGCGGGAGCCAGGGCGAAAACTTAGTTTTCTGTCATGCGCCGCATGCCAAGTTCAGTTTATTGTCATATGCAATGACCAATCCGAAAGAAGACTTCGCCGAGGCATTTACTGAATACATTCTCTGCCCGGACCGACTCATTGATTTGGCTCCAGAGAAGTTTCACTTTATGGAGATACACTTCCGTGTATATCGAACGGCGAATGACTCGGCGCGTTTGACGGCTGTACAGCGGGCTCTGCGCTGTATTCCCCAGGGAAGGGGTTTGGCTGCACTTCCCTAGCATGATGTAGCACATCTCAATCGCTTGTTCGTCGCTGTACGCTACAGTTGTTGTGTAGCTGGAGCAGAGAGTATGGGTACGTGCCTCGTTTGCCACAATGTCTATGACAAGAGTTTTGAAGTTGTGATGCAGGGTAAGCATTATACCTTTGATTGCTTTGAGTGCGCGATTCAAGCTCTAGCGCCCACATGCTTACACTGTGGATGTCGCATAATTGGGCATGGGGTTGAGTTTGATGAAAGGTTTTTCTGTTGTGCGCACTGTGCCCATAGAGAAGGAATTAGTCAGGCGTGTGACCGGATTTGAGGTGTATGCTGAGCAACGCAGCGGGTTTGATTTGGGCGGCTAAATGCCTTACCTTCGACCAGCCAGGTTCGTTTTATGCACCATCAATCACCGCAACGTCGACCAGACCAATCTGAAGGGAGTGACTCGCAACAAAGGCGAGAGGGGCCTTCGAGCAATTTTATTCTAGCGGTTAAGCGGATAGCTGATGTCTTCAGCGACAGCGCTAAGCCCTTAGCGAACGGCGAATTAGCTAAAGAGGTTCTAGGCCTGTGTGGTGAGCGGTTGTCATCACAAGAAGTAGCGTTGGTGTTCGAGGCACTTTCTTGTATCGCACTTATGCGCAGCCGTGACGGGGGAGTGCAGCATATTAAGGACGCGATAAAAGTTCTCCTAAAAGCTCATTTGGGAGAGGATCTCTCCCGTGGTGAGAGGCTAGCTGGTGTAGCTGTTGCTACGCTACTACAGTCAGTTTCTCGGGAAGCCCAGCGCGCCGAAAACTCTTTGATGTCGCAGATGGTTTTGGACGCTCTGCAACTTCACTGGGGTTCATTGACGGCTGCAGAGGAGCGCTTGGTGTGGAGGGCCATAGGAGAGAGTTGTTTTGCAAACTCTTTATCGTCCGCGACGCCCGCACCAGGGGATTTCTTCCACGTTCGCCATCCGAGGCAGCTCTTGCGTTACAAGCAGTTGTTTGAAGATCTCTTCGAGATTGCTGCACCGCTGGAGCGTGAGTATGCAAAGCAAAATTGGCAAGGTATCCCTCGTACTAAGCAGTTTGCTGACATATGGCTAAGGGCCCTACCTCACCTGCCCTCGTTTCAGCTTCCGTCGAACCTTGACTCTGACAACCCTGAATTTGTCTACCTCGTGCAAGTTCTCTTTCAGAGGTTCTGTCGTGGCGCGCAGAATTTCTATTCAGATCAAACGGGGCTTTCGGGTTCCGCTGGTGAGCAGTTACAGAGAGAGGTGTATGCTCCAACCGAGTATTTGACCCGTTATTTTCTTGCAAAGCTTCAGGAATATTCAGGCTGTGAAGATCCCCTCGGCCCTGTAGCTTCTTCAGTCTATAACCTCGCCTTAAAAGGATATTACGCCGACGAAGTGCGCAGGGCTGATGTCGCTTTGGAGAGTTTGTATGGAGTGGTAATCGCAGGTGATATTGCGCAAACTCGATTTCGGACCCATAAGGTTGAAGGTATCCCCCTTGATAAGGAGCGGGGAACACTTGAGTGGCGTTGTCCTATGATGTCGCAGCTAGAGGATGACCCGCAGGAGCCCGTGCTTGAGATTGCGCTAAGTCTCGCGGAATATGATCGGAAGATAAACCTACGGATGTGGAATCAGGTAGGGGACAGGGATATCGTGAATATGGCCTCAGCCGTTGCAGAGATTGATGGACGGCGCATCAATTTTGGGAATTTCCAAGTTGGGGCTTTGAACAAAGCCCTCCTTGAGGGTCGACTCGCTATTCCAACAAAATGTGGAGTCTACCATTCAACTTTTAGGGATAGGTACCCCGGGTGGCACAGTTCAAACCTGTCAGTGGCGATGAGCCCCAAGGAGTTCGGTATTCTCCTTGAGCTATTTGTCAAAGTTGGCCAAGCAGTGAGTTTTGTAAGCGAAGAGTACCCCCGTGTTTTATCGTTTGCTCCTTATTAATTAACGGGCAGTTGTGGCGTCGTCCGTTACATTGTTTGGTCTCCCCTTTAGGTTATATCTCACCACTGCCGGAAGTTGCTAAAAGAGGGTAGGGTATCTCTGCTCGCCGGGTAGGATTCCGTCTACCAGGGTTTGAACCGTTGAAAGATATCGAAAGGGGAGGAAAATCTTGTGCCTGAAACCTGGACTGCGGTCATTTTGGGAATAGTTGAAGGAATAACTGAGTATCTGCCGATTTCAAGCACCGGGCACCTTATTCTCGCGGGGGAAGCGCTTCAGTTTACAGGCGAGCGGGCGAAGACTTTTGAAGTTGTTATTCAGCTTGGCGCTATCTTGAGCGTTCTTGTTTTGTATCGAGAGCGCTTCCTAGCACTCCTCAAGGGCGTTTCTCTAAAAGCTTTTTCGCGTGCAGCTTTGGGTGAGGCAGGGATCTTTGGAGTGGCTGGGTTGGTAAAATTGGCACTGGTTTCTGTGCCCGCGCTCTGTCTGGCAGCGGTGTTTGGAAAGGTTATCAAAGGCTACCTCTTTTATCCGTTGCCGGTGGCGGCAGCGCTTGCGATTGGCGCAGTTGTGATTGTTGTTGTCGATCGCGAAGACGAGCATCACCGTGGTTCATCTCTTGAGGAGCTTACGTGGAAGCAGGCGCTTATGATTGGATGTGTGCAGTGTTGCGCCTTGTGGCCCGGCATGTCGCGTTCGGCATCAACTATTATTGGAGGTATGCTGGTTGGGCTTAATCGCAAAGCTGCAGCCGAATTTTCCTTTCTCGCAGCCGTGCCTATTCTTGCTGCCGCCGCCGCGCACGATCTGTTCGAAGCAGCCGCCACGTTTACGGCTGAAGATGTACGGCTTGTGGCGATAGGATTTGTGGTTTCATTCTTTACTGCGCTTGTTGCTGTGAAGCTCTTTATTGAGATGGTGAGCCGAATCAGCCTGAGGCCATTTGCGTACTATCGCTTGGCTTTGGCGTTGGTGGTGGTGGTGTATAGCTATACTAGGTAGTGCAAAGTTTTTTGGAGCGCGGACCTTCTAGGTCCGCTTGGTGCCGTCGTGGGCACAGCAACATTTAGCGAAGCTAAACCTTCGCGGTCCATTGGTGGGTATTTTGAGGATAAAATAAAGAGGATGAAGTAGAGACGTTAACGAGAATACCTTGACAAAAACGCGCAAGAGAACAGAAAACCTGGCGCGATTTTTTTTGTCGAAGCATACTTCTCAAGACTCCGTGGGCAACCCTGAGGAGTATGCTTCGAACTAATCGCAAAACGAGATGCCACTGGGAGTTAAAAAACTCTTAAGCAGCGAAACCTTATAGTTAACCTTATCAACCTTAGCTCGACTTAACGTCTCACTTCGTAAGATGCCCCAAAGACAGCTTGCGAAGCGCAGAACTACTAATGTTCTGATACTCATATCAGTATAACTGGTTGGCGAGATTAATTCAAAACCGTTTTTTATTTCAAGGTCGCACGTTGGATGAGCCCAAATAAATTGCTAAAAGGTAATAATAACACATGGTTGTATGTTTAAGAGAAGCTTCCCTCTGCTGTTCAGGCCCGAGGTTTTTTGCGGCAGTTAGGGGCCGCGTCTAAGACCCCTCCTATGTAGGAGGGCTTACGGCCTGATGGCAGGATGCCGATATATTCTTAGCATGGTTAGGTATTTAAAGATCTTGATGCCAGTTGAGTGGCTGCTGCTAGCGTTTGGCCTACTCACCTGGGCGCTGTATGACTACTTTGGCCTCGGGATGCCGGGGCAGCCCGGTAGGGGGGCTGAGAAAGGTCCCAGCCCTTTTTATCTCCGGCAATTCCTGGCTAGCCTTGACCTGTATGCAGTGGTTTTGATCTCGTTTGTTGCCGTGAAGGCTTTCTGCTTTGCCAGGCTGCATAGATTCCAGCTCCGCGCCGCGCCGTGGTCTTCGTGGTGGATACCGCTCTCGGATCGATTTCTCTTGGGGCAGCTCTTTCAGGATATCCGCTTCTTCCACGCGGTTCTCGTAATGTTTGTGGAGTTTGCTCTTCTTAAAAATCTCATACCGCATGTTAATCCTACTCTCTATGATGAGCTCTTCCTGGCTAGCGAGCGGGCCCTGTGTGGCGGAGTGTTGTGCTCAGAGCGATTGGTCGCACTATGGGGGAGTGCTCAGTCGGACCTGATCGGTCAACACTATCGATGGTACTACCCGTATATGTCGCTTGCTGCGTTTGCTTTTATAGCCGCTGCTCCGCGTCGTCTTGCGCAGGAGTATCTGTTTGCATTCGCGGCGCTCTTCTTGGTAGGTGTTTTGTGGGTATATGCAGTGCCAACGCTTGGCCCCGTGTATGCCGTGCCTGAGGCCTATCACTTCCTCAAGGACTCTGAGATCGGGATGCTGCAGCACGAGTTGTGGCGCTGGAAGGAGCATCTGCGGGAGAATCCAGGTAGCAGGCAGGTCTTGTACATGATCTCTGGATTTCCCAGTCTGCACGTAGCGGTTGCCGTGTTAGGGAGTATTTATCTCCGTGCACTGCATTGGAGCTTGGCGGCGGCTAGTTGGATATTCGTTCTCCTAATCACAAACAGCACGATCTATCTCGGATGGCACTATGTGCTCGACGATGTAGGCTCACTCGCTCTGGTGTATATGTGTATACGCCTAGCACGTTGGTGCAATTGGGAATGGTGGGGTGGGGGAGATTGTGGGGGATAATCTATGATAGATACAACCGCCGATTCCGACACGGCGCATGTGTCTTACTACGCAAGCGCGAACGTTGACGTGCACGTAACACGTAGACGTATACGCAAACGTGGACGTGTGCGTATAAGTCTCCCGCCCTCTCTACACCATCCCCGCCCGCTCAGAGAGAATCTCTTCTTTTCGATTGCAGATAGACTCTATAACTCTGCAGATCTCGCTAAATAAGATCTCGGTCTTTGGATGATTATTCGATTTTGAGTCGTGCTCAAGCGTTGCACTAAGCTTCGCCAGCTCCGGAAAGCCATACAAGCCTGCACTCCCTTTAAGTCGGTGAGCGAAGAGTTGTACCTTCTCTGGCTTATTCTCCTCAAATGCTACTTTGATGTCGTGGACTCGCATAGGAAGCCTGTCAATAAAATCGCTTAGTAGCGGTATCATCTCGGCATCAACGATCACGGTATCAGCGGCAGCTTTAACGACTTTTTTCATAACTGTCTCGGGGGACTCCGCACATTGTTGTTGAGCAAAATCGAGGAAGCGGGTGAGCATTTCAAAGAATGCCTGCGAGGTGAATGGCTTCCCCATGTGCATAGAGCAGCCCGCCTCTACCGACTGGAGCACATCGCTCGTCATCGTTCCGGCCGATAGAGCAACTATCGGAGCCTTTATGCCCGCAAGGCGCATGGTTCGCGCTGCGCTAAGACCATCCAGATTCGGCATCTGAATATCTAACAGAATGAGGTCGAAGGGTTGAGAAAGCACCGCCTTTACAGCTTCGTTCCCATCTTCTACCAGCAGCGGAGCAATACCTACCTTTTTTAGCAAGTGTTCAACGAGTTTGCGGTTATCCACGGCATCATCGGCAAAAAGCACCCGACCTTGAAGACGGGGCGGTGCTGCCGGGTTGAGCAGTGCTGACAAGTCGGGCAGTTCTGGGGCTTCTTGAAGGATTTCGGTGGTTACTACCTTGGGTTGGATAAAGACTGTAAACGTTGAGCCACGACCGGGTTCACTTGTAACAGTTATATCCCCGCCGAGGGCGTGTGCTAAGCGGCGAGAGATGGTGAGCCCAAGACCGGTGCCACCGTATTTACGTGTGATCGACTCGTTTGCTTGGCTGAATGGTTGAAAGAGCTTCGCCTTCTGTTCCAGAGTCATCCCGATTCCGGAGTCAGTAACGGTAATCGAGACCTGATTGTTGCTAGCATCAAACGCCACGCGTACCTCTATCCATCCCTTTTCCGTGAATTTAATCGAGTTGCTGAGAAGGTTGATGACTATCTGCTTCAACCGAAGCGCATCGCTCTTGATCCACCGTGGCAGGGGCCATTCGTAGTGCACTGAGAATGAGAGCGCCTTCTCAGCGATGCGCGGAGCAAACATCGAGCGCAGCTCTTCCATCATTCCGATAAGCTCAAAGGTTGTCTCCTCGATACCCATCGCCCCAGCGTCTAGCTTCGAAAGGTCAAGGATGTCGTTTATTACTTCGAAGAGGTGGTTGCCGTTATTGACGATCACTTGTAGGCAATGTCTCTCTTGTGGTGCGCGGTCGACGTCTTGCAACATCGATTCAGCGAACCCCATAATAGCCGTGAGGGGGGTACGCATCTCATGGCTCATATTCGCAAGGAACTGACTCTTTGCGTGCATCGCTGCTTCAGCCTTCTGTTTAGCCTCTACAAGCTCCTGCTGGAAGTAATGGCTATCAGTGATATCTTCAACAATGCCTACCCATCCACTTACCGCATCCGCTGAATTGATAATGGCGGCCTTGAGGCGACACCAGGTAATATCGCCTGAGGGTTTTATAAATCGGCAGCTCTCTTCAAAGGGAGTGTTGCTCGCGATAGCCGAACTCCATCGGGTTGCAACCCGAACTCTATCCTCTGGGTGAATCGCGGTGGTCCACTTTGAGCCGAGCGTTGATTCTCCTCCGAGTCCAATGATCTCTTGGAGCTGATGGTTTGTGTAGATGAAGTGTCCGTGTGTATCAGTAACGAAGATGCCGAGAGGGGCTGCTTCGCTCACCGCGCGGAAGCGAGCTTCATTGCGCTGATATTCGACTTCGTTTGCGTTGCGGCTACTCAGGTCAACGCAGGAAGATACCCATGCATCCACCCCATGAACAGGAGATCTCATCGGGACTGATTGTTCTAATACCCAGCGGTAGGTTCCGCTGGCGTGCCTAAGGCGGTACTCTTGCTGCATCTTCTCTCGTTTTTGGGAGCTCGCCATCCATGCGGAGCGGTAGCGGTCGCGGTCGTCTGGATGAACGGCCTGCAGCCATCCATCAGCGAGCCCGTCTTCTCGCGCCATCCCGGTAAATTCACACCACGCTTTATTGAAGAATGTGCGGTTATCCGTTTCATCTGAGATCCACATCAGCATCGGTGACGCATCGGCGATGTTGCGGAACCGTCTCTCGCTCTCTCCGAGTGCACGAATCGTTCCCTCGTATTTCTTGATCTGAAGACGGAGTTCAAGGAGTACCAGTATCTGTCGAACGAGTGCTTCGAGCGATCGAAGCTGTTGACTAGAGATCTGCCGCGGGGCCGTGTCCATCACACTTAGGCAGCCGATGGCGAAACCCTCAGAGGTGATAATCGGAGTTCCGGCATAGAAGCGTACGTGGGGTGAGTCAGCTACGTAGGGTAGAGCGGAGAAGCGCGTGTCAGCAGCGGTATCAGGTACGATTAATGCGCAGTCACCTAGGATCGTCTCCGCCGTGAAGCTATCTGAGCGCGGGCAATCTTTCATCAAGAGCCCGACCTGAGCCTTGGACCATTCGCGGGCGTAGTCTAAAAAGGATATGTGAGCGATGGGGCAGCCGCACGTCTCGGCCGCAAGGGCCGTGATATCGTCAAATGACTGCTCAGGCGGGGTATCAAGGATCCCGTATGACCGTAGGGCAGCAAGGCGAGCTTTTTCGTTGGGTGGTAAACGCATTAGAACATCTCTCGCCAGTCTATCGGCGGCTTCGTGAGAAAACTAAAGGGCTCTTCGTGGAATCGAGTGGGTAGAACTGGCGTTTCCGGACGTGAGCATGCACGTGCCCATGAACGTGCACGTACCCGAAAACATAAACTCGCGCGCGCTCAACATAGCTTATAAACCACGCTAGTGAGGACGAGTTCTCCGCTCTGGTGTTCGTCAGCGGAGATGTAGGTAGGTGGGTGAATAAACCAACAGTAGTACTGCAGTCCCTTTCGGGTACGTTCACGTTCACGCGCATGAGCAGGTGCACGCAAGAACCTTGTCTTTAGCTTGAAACTCAGCGGGTTATGCCGTAGCTCTGCCCGCTACTACCAACTAATTCCGTCGATGAGCCACTAAAGAGATGCAGCAATCAAGTAACAGAAATTACAGAGAAAACGGCCTATTCATCCATCCTAAGCTGT
>JBIIHY010000416.1:0-2537 GCA_044235305.1 Bdellovibrionota bacterium | reverse complement strand
ACCTTCCGTAATATCCCCGGTACGGGGCTACTTCTCAAGCAACTTTCAGCGGCTGATTTTCGATACATAAGATGAGCTATTCAGAGGAGCATCTTATATGCCGCGCCCACCGCGTCTCTTATTTCCACATACCGTCACCCTGTTGACCACCCGGGTTCAACAAGGCTTACCGTTTGTGCATACACCGCTTATGGAAATGATCCTATGGAGCGCTCTCGCTCTCGCTCAAGATAGCCATAATATTAAGATTATCTCGTTTGTGATCATGGGAAACCACATTCACATTATCGCTTTGGTAGAGGACCCCACTGAAGTCGAAAGCTTCATGGAGCGCTTTAAGTGCGAGACCGCCCACGCTGTTAACCGCCTACTCGGACGACGCCAAGTTACTGTGTGGAATGAAGGGTATCACTCCCCGATTATCCTCACCCTTAAGGACCTGATTGAGAAGATCGCCTACGTATATGCCAATCCAGTTCGCGCTCACCGTACGGATTCAATCGATAACTACCTAGGGGTATCAAGTTGGCAGATGTTTACCTCAGGGGCTCTGTCAAAAGAGGTCCCGCGTATTAGGCGACCCTTTATACAACCCCTTCCCAAAGGAGTACTCTCACCATCAGAGCAGAAACGCTACGCAGCTCACGTTGCAGACCTCCCCAAGGAGACACTCACATTTACCCTGACCCCTGATGCCTGGACCGTTGCATTTCCTAACCAGATGACTATCGAGCAGTTTAACGGCAAGGTGCTCAAACGCATTCGGGAAATCGAGCAGGAGATGGCTGCTGTTCGAGAGAAGGAACGGATCATCTTACCCACAGAGTATCAGATTATAACGCAACCGATTGATACGCCGTATTCGCCAACAACATTTGGTCGTCGAATGTGGTGTATCTGCGGGAATATTCCGATGCGAATCGCATTTATCGCCTTCATCAAGCAGCTTATGTTACAGGCTAGGGGCGTTCGGCTCGCGTGGGCCAAGGGAGACTTTAGTCTCCCATTTCCACCCGGTCTATTCCCTCCCTGCCCGCCAAGGCTGGCTAATCTCATGCCGTCCTTCCTCAAACGCGCGATAGCAGGGACGTATTAGACTCTCTGCTGTAAGTAGAGCTTTAAACGGGGTCCGACCCGTAACGGCAGACCCATGCCTAAATGGCGATCATCAACGGTTTTTTGCTTGGTTTGAGCAGGAACCTATCATCTTGGTTATGCCCAGCTAATCCTAAAGCTCACGCGTTACTCAAAAATTAGCTAGTCGGATTCAGGGTGAACGCCAGTCCCTTGGGTCGCTGCTGCTAGTAACCCCGTACCGGTGTTGTTGCTCTCTTAATATTGTTAGCTTGCTAGTTCCGGTGCAGGGTTACTTTTAGTTGCCTGCCTAAGCGCTACTAAGCTCAATATATCAGGTGGTTACAGTGAGGCTGAAAGCAACTCCGTACCAGTGCAACTCACCAGTGCAACTCACCAGTGCAACTTACGATTTACTGAGGTATCTGGATACGATCTCGACGAATTACCAAGAGCCCGACGCGGTCAGAGCGAGGCTCATCGAGTGGTTTTCAAGGAGATTTGCGACGTATTCACTGACCGAAAACGGTGAGGTGCGAAACGGGGGCGACTATTTAACGGTAGTGCGGTATTAGTATCGGCGTAGAAACTCATTCAAGGGGATCGACTGCCCCGTATTTTCAGGAAGCTCGCTGTGCTCGTCGTGAAAAATTTTCGGAACCAGGCCATCCCTCGCCTGTTTACTTGTTATATTGTGTGCGGAGATAGATGTGGGAAGGTGGATTACATACGGAATGCGTCTGGTTACGCTCCTCGTGGTGGCGATTGGCCTCTACGTCGCCATCATATTTTTTGCTGTAGAGCAGGTCTTCCCGTTTTACCCTGAGATAGACACCCAATTTTCGGCCAACTTTTCGAAGTCCAAATTTGAAGCCGTTAGTGCCGGAATGTCGGCTAAGGAGGTCGAGGCTTTGCTTGGGGAACCATTTACTCGCACTGATGGCGGCTGGGGCGGTGGGTGCTGGGACGGCAGCAGAGCCGGATTTTCGGAATTGCTTGATACCTCTGAATTCGCGCTTGAAATCCCGCTTCCCCCGGCGGGCCGAGAGATGGAGAGCCCAGAGGTATGGAGCTACAGCAAGGATGGAGCCTGCTCGTGGTTTGACTTTGCGTGGCTTGAATATCGGATAGAAATGCAGAACGGGATTGTTACAAAGAAAGAGCGATGTTGGCATGGCAATTAGCTGCTTATGGCAATTAGCTGGAGACACAGCGCGAGTCGATCTAAGATCTTCAGATATTACCCGCTCAAGGGGAATTGAGAGTGACAGATAAGAGAGGCGGAATGTCTGCAGAGCCATTTACAGAGACGATATGCGATTGATAATTGTGGTGCTGCTGATTTTAGTGACTGATCAGTGCATCGCTCAGAAATGCGAGACACCGGGAGGGAGATCGGATATGGCGAAGGAGAGTGCGCAAAGAGTGGCAAAGAACGTGGTTGGTACAGGGTTAGTCCAGTG
>JBIIHY010000118.1:0-8577 GCA_044235305.1 Bdellovibrionota bacterium | reverse complement strand
AAGACAGCGCCAGTCCCTGGATTTGCAACTGATCTTCAGGCCCCCCTTATGGCAGCTTTAACCGTAGCTGATGGTCGTAGCACTATCGAAGAGGGGATATACGAAGGGCGATTTGGACATGCTTCTGAATTAGCCCGTATGGGTGCATCTATCCATGTGGCCGATCGCTCGGTGATCGTTGATGGTGTTGAGAAGCTAACTGGCGCTCCAGTTGATGGCCTCGATATTCGGGCCGCTGCTGCGCTCGTCCTTGCCGGACTCGCCGCCGAGGGAAGGAGTGAGCTACATGAGCCACACCACGTGCGTCGAGGTTATGAGCACCTTGAGAAGAAGTTAACGGCGCTCGGTGCCCGCATCTGGCCGCGCGTTGTTGATGCCGATGATTTCAGTTTCGCTGGTTGTTAATCCGTCTGTCGTTTTGCTTCAGTAGTTACCGCATGGCTGCACAGATCCCTCTTAAGCTTGAACAAGCGTTGCGTTATTCGTCGGCGAGCTTTGTTCTGCACGCAGGTGTGAATAGCGTTGTTCACGCTGTTATGACTATTTCGCGAAAGAAGATCTTCTCGTCGATTTACATTCAAGGCGCTCCAGCAACTGGTAAAACTCATCTCGGGGTGTACTTGGTCGGAGCGGTGCGACAGGAGGGGCGGAGTGCGCGAATGATATCGGGAGCAGAGCTTTCGGATTGGCTAGGCTCTGTCTTACCTCACGAGCCGCTTCTGCCCGGGGAGCTAGTGATCCTAGATGATGCGGATTCGCACTTAGAGTCAGCAAGCGCTAAGAAAGAAGAAGGACTCTTCGTCGATCTAGTCGAGCGGGTGAGCGCAGTAAGTGGCATCCTCGTTCTGCTCGGCCAGAAGCACCCGGAGTCGTTACGTTGCAGTCAGCAGGCTCGTAGTAGACTCGCTGCCGGGATGGTGCTTTCGCTTGGAGATCCCGCTGAGGAGTCATTGGATACCATCCTCGACTCAGTTGCTAAACAGCGCGGGCTCGCCTTGAGTGAGGCTAAGAGAGGCTACCTTTTGCGCAGGGTTGGACGCACCGTTTCGGGGTTGGTTGAGTGCGTGGCGCGCGTTGAAGAGGGGGCCCTTGATAGTGTCAGTACGAGCACTTCCTTTGAAGTATTATCTGAAGCCGTAGCATACGGACGCCCAAAATTGTAACTTATGCCGCGAAATTAGTGGGTTAGCCTCACTTCCCCGCTTTGGCGGCGTATGGTAAGAGATCCGCCGGCGATTCGGCGCGATGTTATGTGCAGTGCAGGAGTGGATCGCCTAAGGGATTGAGACCATGCAGAAACGAAGAGTTGTTGTCACAGGTATCGGAATTATCAGCCCGCTCGGGAACACTCGAGAGGTAACCTGGGGTGCTGCCCAGCAGGGTCAATCAGGCGTTGGGCCGATTACCCGCTTTGATGCTGCTGCTTTTGCAACGCACTTTGCCGCTGAGGTAAAAGGCTTTAGCGCCGATCCGTTCATCGAAGTCAAAGATCAGAAGAAACAAGATCTCTTCTCGCAGTACGCTGTTGCTGCGACTCATGAGGCTCTAACCGACGCAAAGCTTCTTGAAGGAGCACAGGCTCAGGGCGTTGAGGCTTCGCGTATGGGGTGTATCCTCGGAGTCGGTATCGGTGGACTTGGAATTCTTGAGAAGTACCACCAAGCATACCTTGAAGGTGGGCCGCGCAAGATCTCGCCATTTCTCATCCCAGGAATGATCAGTAACCTCGGGCCGGGTAACGTTGCGATTAAGTACGGGCTTAAGGGAGTAAACTACACCGTAACAAGTGCGTGTACCTCCTCAACGCACGCAATCGGTGAAGCTTTCCGAATGATAGCTGATGGATTGCAGGATGTTGTTGTAACAGGTGGATCTGAGAGTGCTGTAACGCCTATCGGTATCGGTGGTTTCAACGCGTTGAAAGCGCTCTCAACTAGAAACGATGCGCCTGAGAAAGCCTCACGTCCATTCGATAAAGACCGTGATGGATTTGTGCTCGGTGAAGGTTGTGCAATCCTTGTGCTTGAGTCGCTTGATTCTGCCAAGAAGCGCAACGCTCCAATATACGGAGAGGTTCTCGGTTACGGCTTCTCGTGCGACGCCTACCACATGACTGCGCCAAGTGTTGGTGGTGAGGGAGCTATCGCGTGCATGAAGATGGCGCTCGACTCAGCAGGCCTTACGCCCAACCAGATTAGTTACTTAAATGCCCACGGCACTTCAACGCCCGCAAATGACACCTCCGAGACGGCTGCCATCAAGAGCCTCTTCGGCGAGTGGGCTCATAAGGGGCTTCTTGTCAGCAGCACGAAGTCGATGACTGGGCACCTTCTTGGAGCTGCCGGTGCTATCGAAGCGGCTTTCTGTACACTTGCAATTCGTGATGGGGTTGTGCCTCCGACAATCAACCTTGATAATCCGGATGAGGGGTGTGACCTGGATTACGTGCCGCACACTGCGCGCCGTCAGAAGGTTACTGTTACGATGTCGAATAGCTTCGGCTTCGGTGGTACGAATGCCTCGGTGGTAATTGGTGCGCTGAAAGAATGAAAAAAAACCGCGACGATCTCTCCCCCCGAGTAAGAGCAGAGGATATCCTGCTCGGTTCACTCGGATACGGAGAGGACGCGCGGATTGTCTCTATTGAACGCACTCCAGAGGGTTACCGTGGCATCGGCGCCTGGGCAGATGGCGAGCAATTCTCTTTTGAAAGTGACGATGAGGTAGATGAGCTTACCGAGTGGGCTTTGAAGGTAGTGCTTGAGGCTCAAAAGGCAGCTTGATCTCGTGTGGCCCTAATTTTAAAGAGGCGTGTTCCCTTGATTTCCGAGCTAATGACCTAGGCATCAGTCTATTGCCACCTAATACGAACTAACTTTTCTCCTGTAAATTCGAATTTAACTGAGTTAGCGTGGGCTTCATGCCTACCGCAATTGTAAACACGGCTGCGCGCTACGCTTCGGGCCAGAGTTGGAATAGTCCAGAATCTGGAGTGTCTTCGGTGCCGAAGGTCCCCTTGTTTGATGGGCCCGCCTACAGGACAGAGAACCCGTACCAGAATCCTTACATGTGGATCGGGGCTGTCGGGGTAAACGCCCGCGAGCGAAATATGGTTCTTGAGGAGAAAGGATCTCTTAAAATCTTTGGAGCTGGTTCTGAAGAGATGGCAGCTCTAGTGCGGGGAGTAGCCCACAATCCAGCTACCCTTGCGCTACAGGATTTCCATCTCACTCCATTTACACTGGCATCGAGGCGGTTTTTTGGTGCCCTGCATGCTCATGAGCTGCATAGCTTGCCGAGCAACTGTCGTGTTATCGAATCACCAGGTGTCATTCCGTTCATCTCACCGGCCTATGCCGATGCAGCGTATGGATTTGCCCTGTTTTATCGAGGTGCAGTGCAGGTGATAACGTCTTACTTCGCAGCGCATAACGATTCCCTCTTTGTTGCACAAGTGCAAGGCGTGTCTCAAAAAACGTATCATCGTCGGGATCGAGGTTTGGCCAAGATAGCGTGGAAAGATTTAGTGCTACAGGTGTGTGAGTCTGTTGGAAAAGAGCTCGGGTGTACCGCGCTCGTGTATCAGGGAGCTAAAAATAATCGCTGGACTAACACCATGAAGGCTCAAGGTGAAGACGATGGATATTCAACCAACTGTGAGCCTGCTCTCGCTTTAGAGAAGTGTCGATTGAATTACGACAATTTCTGTGAGAGTAGGGGGTTTCGGAGTGATAGACAGGGCAATTTTGTGAAATCGCTTTAGCTCGTAAAAATCTAGGTAAAAAGATGAAAGTTACCTGTCGGGCTCACCCTTTCCAACTGCACACTACTTGTAAGTCGCACGCTTCGCAGTTCGGGTTTACAGCCTTACACACTCTCCGTCCGTGAAAGATTAATCGATGGTGTAATCCGCGCCATTGCTCCGGAGGAAATTCCTGCTTTAAGTCTTCTTCAACGGCATCGGGGGTTTTTGCTCGCGAGAGTCCAAGTCTGTGCGCCAATCTGAAGACGTGTGTATCAACGGGAAAAGTGGGTACGACACCCAACTCACTGAGCACTACATTCGCAGTCTTGTTGCCTACACCAGGTAGCGCAATCAATTCGCCATGCGTTCGCGGAAGCTGTCCTTTGCAGTCGTTGGTTACAACCAGCGCCATAGCGATAAGGTTCTTTGATTTCGTTTTGAAGTAATTTATGGGACGAATAATAGCCTCGATGTCGCTCAGGGAGGCCTTGGCTAGGCTCTTAAACGAACGGTATTTACTGAATAAAGACGGTGTTACTTCATTTACTTTTTTATCAGTGCACTGCGCCGATAGCATAACAGCGACAACAAGCTGATATTCATCAGTAAAATCAAGTTCTGAACGGGGATTGGGGTAAAGCTTCTCAAGTTTAGTTACTAGCAACTTTTTATCTTTAGCGAGCATCGAAGAGTCTTGTTGGGGTAATCTAAGTATAAGGGGCGTATTGTAATTGCCTACGCCCGTATAGAACGAAATACATGGACTTGGAAGCTTTAATCGCTGGGATAGTGAGATTTAGGAGCGGTCGGCCTGGTGCCGAACTGCAGATGCTTTCTATCTTGTCGGCTACAAATCTGTTTGCAGTAGTTGAAGAGCAGGTAGCTGCCGGGCAAGGGGACGAAGCCCCAGTATCGATACGCCTTGGGAACGTGGACGGACGTTCAAGCGCGTACTTCTTCACATCGGAATCTCTCCTGCATTCGTGGTGTGCGCACCAGTCGTGGCGTCCTGCATTTGCTTGTCTAAGTGGCGGCGAACTCTCGCTCTCTCTCCCTCAGGGAGCGTGGGTTGAGATAGATCCCGGAACGCCTCACCACGTTGTTCTAAGTCCTAAACAATTAGAGCGCCTCGGCCAGCCATTCGAAAAGGGTGCAGCCGGAAGTGCGTCAGATGACTCAGGCTTTACAAGGTGGACAGATAAAGACCAGGGAGAGCAGGCAAAGCAGAGCTTGCCAGCTGAGATGTTTCCTGCAGAGACGAGTCAGGCCACCACAACTGGTAGTGCCGCTGATGCGACAGGAGGTTCTGGTGAGCCACAGCAGCCCGCCAAGAAGCGTCCGTTTATGAGGTCAAATCCAACAACTATCTTTGCTGCCCCGACTCTGGATAAGAAGACAGACCTTGAGTCCCGTCCCCGTACTTATACCTCCTCAAACCTCAAAAAGATTATTAGGCCTACCAAGCCAGACGGTAGCGAGTAGCCGTAAAAGCTGGATAACAGCGCTGATTCGGGTTACGATCGTCGTTCGTTATGACAACCATACCTGCAAAAGTTACGGTGCCGAGCCTGAGGGCGCGTAAGGGGGGATCCTCCTCTAACGCAGCAGATCGTATCGTCGCGCTTACAGCGTACGATTTTACTATGGCACGCCTCCTTGATAAGGGTGGTGTAGACGTTGTGCTAGTAGGGGACTCCCTCGGCATGGTTGTGCAGGGAGAATCGACCACACTTCCCGTAACTCTCGACCAGATGGTGTACCACACCCGCTGCGTTGCGCGCGGAGTCTCTCGAGCGCTCGTTGTTGCTGATCTTCCTTTTCTCTCCTACCAGGTATCTCTTGAGCGAGCTATTGAATCATCAGGACGGCTCCTTAAAGAAGGCGGAGCATCGGCTGTAAAGCTTGAGGGTGGTGTAGCTGTTGCTGCAACGATTAAGCGCTTAGTTGAGCTCGACATTCCCGTTATGGCACACGTTGGGATGACGCCGCAGTCTGTACACCGGATGGGCGGATTCAAACAGCAGGGGCGCGGACATCGTGATGGCGATTCTTTTACTCCGGGAACCTACGAGCAGATCATTGAAGATGCGCTAGCTGTTGAAGCTGCTGGCGCGTTTAGTGTTGTGCTTGAGGGGGTGCCGGCTGAGCTTGCAGCTGAGATAACTTCAAAGCTCTCGATACCCACTATCGGAATTGCCGCCGGCGCTGTGTGCGATGGAGAGATATTGGTTAGCTACGATCTCTTGGGATTGTCGTGTGATCTGTGCCCACCGTTTGTGAAGGAGACAGCAGGTCTCGGCGAGCAAGTAGTTGAGGCTGTGAAGCGTTACGCTACCAGGGTAAAGGGTGATGGTTCAAAGAAGGGCTACAAATTGGTAGCTGGAAACGATGAGTGAGCCGCACAAGGTAGTCGCCACCAACCGTAAGGCGAGATTCAACTACCACATCATCGAAACCTTCGAAGCTGGGCTCGTTCTAACGGGAGCCGAGATAAAGTCTATCCGTAACGGTGAAGCAACAATCAGTGAAGCATACGTGAGGCCAGAGAGGGGCGAGCTCTTCCTTTTGAATGCGTATTTTACCCCATACTCACACTGTACCGATAAAGAGTACGACCCTCGTCGTCCGAGAAAGTTGCTGATGCATCGCAAGGAGATCTCCAAGCTCGAGCACAGCCTTGAGGCGAAGGGCACAACGCTTGTGCCACTTCAGATATACCTTAAAGATGGCCGCGCCAAGCTTGAGGTAGCCCTCGGAAAAGGTAAAGCGGCTCCCGATAAGCGTGAAGACATTAAAAAACGCGAGGGGCAACGCGAGATTGCGCGTGAGATGTCGCGTCGGTTGAAGTAGGGCAGGCGCGCAGAGAGGGATATCTCTCAATAGGGCTCGTATTTCGTGGAAAAAGTGCGCGGTTGTAGTTATAATAGAGAAGAGAAGAAAATCTCATAAAGTCAATTTTTAAGGGGGTGTAAAGGTTTCGACTAGATTCATGAACGATACGTCTGCATGTCCAGGGTCCGCTGGCCTGGTAAAAAAGCGGAAACTAATAACTGCAAAAAGCAATGTTATTAACGCTGCTCACCGTTTCGCACGTCCTTCCATGCCAATGGCAATGGCTGCGTAAGGTGACAGCACCTAGACTAGCCACCACAAGTGCCTAGTCGGCTGATAGGGGACGCGCCCGTAATTCCCTAAAAGCTTAAACTTCTCGGGCTCTGGAATAGCGCGCGCTGCGGCGTTGTTCCGAAACAAACAGGAGCTGGTCGGATGTAGCTGTGTGCGTTGATGCTACACCGATGAGATTAACAACGCTCTAAACATGTAGAGGGTGTATTGTGACGCTTCTAGGACGCGGGTTCGATTCCCGCCACCTCCATTTTTTACTTGATTTTTATCAAGTAGTTTTAGGTAGTTAGGTTTTTGATTAAGCTCCTGAAATCATTAGGTGTCACAGCAAGTGACACAGCAGGTGCGACATTTTTCCAGAAATCCGACCTTAAAAGTCGGTTTCAACCCTTCAAATAGGGGTTCTGAAAACACTGATGAGTTTTTGGACCCTACACAATGTGTAGCGAGTTACACATTGTGGAGTTTTGAAGTTATGAAACCGTCTACCTATTTGATTAGAAACCGCTTTGGAACACTCTACTTTCGGGTCGCAATACCTAGAAAGTTTCAGCGGTTATCTGACGATATACCCAAGGAAGTAAGAGTCTCGATGCGGACTCACCTCATGCGTGACGCTGCTATCAAAGCACGAACGCTACGGGTCTATTTTCAAGAAGCTTTTGAACAAATGGGAACGATTAAGTCATCTGATGAAGCTGCGGAGATATTGAAGCAGCTTATCGCTGAGAACAAAGCGAAGGCACTGCTTACAAAAGCAGAACGCAAAGAGAAGCGTCAGAAAGAGCTATTAGAAGAACTTCAGAAGTTAAATCCAAATGCAACTCTGGATGCAAATGGCAATGTTCAACTCGGAAGCAATCTGGACGCTTCGGACAAACGGAAGCAGACGACGATAACGATTTCAAAGCTCATCGATGAATTCATCAATGAGAGAGACCGACTCGGTGGATGGAGAGCAAAGACACGAGAAGAGACTCTTGCAAAGCTCAATTTGTTCAAGCGAATTATAGGTGATTTACCAGTCTCGCACTTAACCGACTCAAAGGTGCGTGAGTATCGTCAGACTGTCCAAAAGCTACCCGCAAACCTCAACAAGATTCAACGTTACCGTGGAAAGACGATTACTGAAATTGTCTGCATGGAAGGTGTTGAACCGATGGAGCTTCGCACACTCGGAAAGAATCTTGAGAAGGTGAAATCGCTTCTGAAGTGGGCTTATGAACAACGGTATCTATCCGAAGATCTGACCCCGCTATTAAAGTTTAAAATCAGTGCTGAGTATGACGATCAGCGGCATCCATTTACCGCATCGGATATTGAAGCACTATTTCTAAGCGACGAGATGCTTGGAAGATCTGCAAAATTCTCGAACAAGTCATATCAATTTTGGGTTCCTCTTCTCGCTCTCTTTACTGGAGCAAGAATCAATGAGCTGTGTCAGCTCTACACCGAAGATATAAAGCGAGAAGGAAAGCACTGGTGTATCTCAATCAATGACGAGAAGGAGAAAACCTTAAAGAACAAATCAAGTCGCCGAATCATACCTGTTAGCAAGACGTTGATTGAAATTGGTTTCTTGAAGTTTGTTGAGCAGAGGAAGAAAGAGAAATCTGAACGACTGTTTCCAGAACTAAGCAAATCTCGTGATGGATTCTCTTCAGTAGCTTCAAAATGGTTTGCGCTCTACAAGAAGCGTTGCGGCA
>JBIIHY010000415.1:0-2543 GCA_044235305.1 Bdellovibrionota bacterium | reverse complement strand
TCAGCGAGTTGTTCTGCTTATTCACGGCGGAGGAAAAAATGCCCAAAAAAGTGACATCAAAAAAGCGAGAACTCTCCTTGAGCGATATTCCGATTCGCCGACTTAAGGCGAGAACGGGAACAATCAAGACGAGCAGCGCGAAGCGACTACAGGATCAGGAGCTCGTTTTTCGTGCATTTTGGCAGTGTCTTATTGATAAAGATATCGAGTCTTTCAAGGAGATACTCCGTGGGCACTTGGATGCAGTAAATAAGGGCTCGTTAGCCAAGAGGTCAAAAACGTCACGGCGAACCCTACACAGGATACTATCGCCAGAGGGTAATCCGACCTTGAAGAGCATATCGAACGTAATTCATGCTCTTTATGGATAACAAAAATATCCAGCAGAGGGCTGTAGCCCCTGCTGATAATCGCGTTCGAGTAACGGACGTATCGTCCGAGGTTATTCCACTCCCCGCAACATTAATCTGCGATGCGCGATATATAGATCGTGCAAGCAGAGCTTCTTGATATTTCGGATATATTTAGACGGGTGTCACCTGACCGACTCAGTGGTGGTCAGCGCCGTGTGTACCAAGCGATTGTGCGCTGCCGTACCAGCGCGTTAGGGGGACACGTAACACAGTGCCGAGAGTGCGGGCACCGCGAGCAATCGTACAACTCGTGCTGGAACCGGCACTGCCCGAAGTGCCAAGGCGGAGCTGCATTCTCCTGGGCATCCAATCGGATGCAAGAGCTACTTCCCGTACCGTATTACCACGTTGTGTTTACGCTTCCTTCCGAGCTACGCGAGCTGTGCTACTACAACAAGCGGGTCATGTACGAGATCCTCTACGCAAGCTCAAGCAGAACACTCCTTGATGTTGCCCGAAACAACGAAGGGCTACAGCTAGGCTTCCTGAGCGTGCTTCATAGCTGGAACCAGGAGCTTGGGTACCATCCACACATTCATTATATCGTACCCGGAGGAGGGCTCACCCCGGACGGCTCATGGCGAAACCTTTCTCGCGGAGCTAAGTTTTTGCTACCAGTGCGGGTACTGAGCAAGGTATTTTGCGGCAAGTTCATCGAGGCACTTAAAGCTGCATATGCCGGTGGGAAACTCTACCTTGAGGGACGGTTAAGCCACCTCAAGAACCCACGCGCATTTGAGCACCTGATGAGCAAAGCTGCCAGCAAACCGTGGGTGGTGTACGCCAAGCGCCCCTTTGCTGGACCCGAAGTAGTACTTAAATACCTAGCGCACTACACCCACAGAGTCGCCATATCGAATCGGCGCCTACGTGCTGTTGACGCAACCACTGTAAGTTTTGCGGCACGAGACCGACACCGGAAACATAAGAAGCGCATTGTGACCCTCTCACACAGTGCCTTTGTGCAACGCTTCCTGCAGCATACACTCCCCAAGGGCTTTAGGCGGATCCGCTACTTTGGTTTTCTCGCCAACTCCGACAAGCGGGAGCGCCTCTCCCTTATCCGGCAACAGCTAGGAGCTTCTTCCAACAACGCTCTAATTCCTAACCAGGAACCCCCAAAACTGGAACCAACCTGTGCCAACTGTGGCTCTAAGGGTCTGGTGTTACTCCACGTTTATTACAACCCACATAGAGGTAGTCGAGGCACCACCAATCCCTGCCTCAAGAAACCGCATCTCGCTTGCTTAAGCCCCCCAGTGGCAGCATAATTCTCAGAAGTGCCCGTCCTCGAACAACAAGTTGCACCCGATTCTGCTGTCGTGCTGGATCGCTGTTGTCTGGTGATTCGGAACGGGTGAAAGCTAACATTATACAAAAAGAAACCATGAGCGACTTTGGCCGATTCAAGCACTACAACGATCTGCTTCTTCTTCACATCTTCTTTGCGTTGGTGTGTATTCCCACATCTGGAAAGATGATTGATGTGTTTGGAACTCCGCTATCCGTTTCCATATTCTACTTTCCTTTTATTTACATCGTAGCAGACCTTCTGACAGAGGTTTACGGATATGCTGCTGCACGGAGGGTTGTGTGGTACGGAGTAATCGCGCAAGTCGCTGCCACCCTTGTTTTCGCTTTTGTTTCTTGGTACCCGCCTGCCGCGTCTTTCACGCATAACGAGGCTTATCGAGATGTCCTCTCTACCGCTCCGCAACTTGTGCTGTTTGGCACTGTCGCAGTTTTCCTCGGCGATATAAGTAACAACTACGTCTTGGCCCGGATGAAGGTTTTGACGCAGGGGCGAGCGCAAGGGTTCCGCTTCGTTATCTCAACTGTCGTTGGGCAAGGAGTAAACACAGCCTTCTTTTACACGTTTGGATTGTGGGGCCTGCTGTCTAGCTCGTTTTTGGTGCAGAGCATCGCGCTAGCTAGTGTCGCCAAAATCCTAGTGGAAGTCGTGATGCTCCCTGTAACTATTCGGACTGCCGAGTGGTTGAAGGATCGTGAGAAGGTTGATGTATTTGATACAGAGACGGATTTTAATCCGTTGAAGTTTTGAATGCGTGGTATAACCATTCAAGGCAGCGGGATCGCCTTGCGCTGACGCTCCAGGCGTCCGCTGCTCGA
>JBIIHY010000419.1:0-2552 GCA_044235305.1 Bdellovibrionota bacterium | reverse complement strand
GAAGCCGCCCGCGCCGAGCTTCTCGAGCAGCGTGTAGACGCCGATGCGGTCGCCTGCGCGTTCGTTGCCCGAGGCGAGCGGTCGGCTGACCGCAGGAGCGGGCCCCGACGCCTGCGTCACCTGGTCCGCGCCGACGGTCGCGTCGGACGGATCGGATGGCTGGTCCGGATGAAGCGTGGGATCGGTCACCATGGGGTATTGCACCCGCTTCAAGCAGGCGAGTCAAAGGGCCGACCGGCGCGAGTCGAATCAGCTGAACAGCAGCAGCAGGAAGGCGATATCGCCGGAGTCCACCTCGCCGTTGCCGTCGAGGTCGCTGGCGCAGCCCGGGCACGGACCGAAATCCAGCAGCAGCAGTCCGATGTCCGCGTTCGAGACGACGTCGTCGCCGTCGAGGTCGCCCAGCAGCGGATCCGGAACGGCCACATAGCCCGTTCCCTGGATGAATCCCGACGGATTCGACGCCGGCACGCGATCCACCAGAAGCAGGTCCTCACCCACGCCACCGTCCAGGTTGGCGCGCACCGCGATCGCGCCGTTGGAGGATCCGAGCATCATGACCTGCTTCAGCGCCAGCGGCGTGCCCTGACCCGCCGTGTCGACACGCAGCAGTCGTGTCAGGGTCGCTCCCGAGACGGTTCGATCCACGCTGACGATGTCGCGATCGCCGTCAAGGTCCACATCGACCAGCGCCACGCTGACACCGGCCACGGCGCCTTCGGGGCGGAACGGAACGGGATCGGCCAGCGTGCCGCCCACGCTGCGGAGGATCGAGAGCACCGGCGGCTCGCTGCCACTGGCTCCGGACTCAGGCACCGCGTTCGCCGACACGACGTCGTCCACACCGTCGGCATCAAGATCGGCCACGTCGAGGCCGACGGGCTGCCCGTTCAGCGTGAAGGTCTGGACCACGGCGTAGCCGTTCGGACCCTTGCGCAGAACGTCGATGAAGCCCGAACCCAACGCGAAGCCCGCGCCGCTGGCCGACTTGCTGCCGCCGGTCACGATGTCGGTGCCCTGGGTTCCGCCCGTGTTGCCGCCGCGGACCGTGGTCGGCACGCCCGCCAGCGCGATCTCTCCCTGCGCGACGCCATCGATGTTGAACAGCCACAGCTTCTTCGAGGTGACACCGATGCCGATGCTCGCACCGCCGACCAACGACGCGCCATCCGGTGGAATCACCAACACGGACGCGGGGATGCCGCCCAGATTCGCGATCACCGTGCCTGGGACCAGCGTGCAGCCCGGGCCGTTCAGGTAGACGCGCACCGTGCCGTCGGCGAATCCTGCCACCACGTCGTCCTCACCATCAAGATCCACATCCCCGGTCGCGACACAGCGCGGCTGCGGCGGCACGCTGGTGGTGCATCCCACCGTCGTGAAGCCGCCTGAACCGTCGCTCACCCGCGTCCACAGCACGCCGTTGGCGGATCCACCGTAGTCGATCGCTGCGAGCAGATCCTGGAAGCCGTCGCCATCGAGATCGATGGCGGATGCTCCGATGGGCGTGCCGCCGGCCGTCGGCGGCGACGCGGAACCTCGATCCGACAGGCTCGCCCCACGCGACTGCTCGAGCAGCCGGAAGGCGAGCAGGCTTCGAGATCCGACCGTTTCCGGAACAAGGGACGGGAACCTTCCCGTCGGCGCCGGCAGGTTCGTCTGCAGCAGGCCGAAGGTGCCCACGATGCTGTTCGCGGAGACGATCGTCGCCGCGTCGAACGTCTCGGGAATCGTGGTGCAGCCCGCGCAGCCCTGGAAGTCGATCTTCAGCGTGCCTGCGAGCGTGGCGGTTCCGACCACGGAGAGCGCGTCGGTGGACGGGTTCGGGCAGTCCCCGCTCGTGCACGCGACGTCCACATACAGCTTGCTGCCCGAGCGCGCGGTGAACGCGGCAGCCTGCGCGGCGCAGTCCGTCTTCACCGTTCCATAGGGGCCGAGATCGACGGTCGAAAGCGTTCCGGGAATGCCCGCGCCTCCATCGGACCACGACCATGCGGGCGCGTAGCGCCAGAAGCTGCCGTTCACGGCGATGGTGGCCGTGCCAGCTCGGCCAGGCACCTGACAGTCGTCGGAGGCGACCGCCAGCCCGGCGTTGCCACCCGCGTAGATCTGCGTGAACGTGCCGGCCGGCGCCGCCAACGCGCCGTTGCCGGCCAGTCCCCATGTCCGAATGGTGCCGTCGGTTCGCAGCGCCATGCTCACGAAGTTGCTGCCCGCAACCTGCTGGCATGGACCGAGATCGGAGGGCACATTCGTCTGACCCGTGACGTTGTAGCCCCACGCGGCGACCGTGCCGTCTGCTCGTATCGCGAGGCCCCACGCCGAGCCGCACGCGATGGACGAGCATGCGCCGAGACCTGCTGGAATCGTGACCTGACCGAACGTGTTGCTGCCTTGCGAACCCACCACGGAACCGTCCGCTCGTAGCCCGAGCGAGAATTGGTTGCCCGACGCGATTCGCGAGAACGCGCCGACGCCCGCGTCGAACGTCGTGCCGCCCGTGGTGGCACCCCAGCCGACCGTGCTGCCGTCGGACTTCAGCGTCAGGCTGA
>JBIIHY010000117.1:0-8609 GCA_044235305.1 Bdellovibrionota bacterium | reverse complement strand
GGGATTTAAAGGATTCTAGTGGTGCGTTTTCATCTGGATATATTGTTATTAGCACTCACAGGAATACAGTTAAGTGAGAAGAGGGGGGTCAAAAGCTTCACGCGATGGGTTATCGTCCATACCGTACCGTACGTAAGTAAAAAGAACTTGTGACTCTAGAATAGTATATGGGAGTAAGTCGGGGCATCCCCCCTAGCAACCAAGGGTACCGTTTCAACCCGTCGCTTACGGCACTTTCAACGCCCCTCACGGCTAGAGCGGCGCAGGGCTCTTTACCAGCACTACATGATTATGCTCACAAGCCCTCTCTATCTGAGCAACAGCAAGTATTAAAAACGTGGGCTGATGCAATAATTGAGTCATCTCAATTAGACGGAAACCGAACCATCAAAGCCTCAATTCCAGGCGAAGCAGGTGACGTGGGCGCTGTGTACGCGCTCGATTTTTACTATCGATGGAAGACTGCACGATCGCTTGAACCCGGCGCAAACGGCGGTGCGGTTGAATTTACTAAACTTGGGCAAACCTTAACCTCTGATTTCATCCGACCTCCCACCCCAGGAGACACTAAACCGTGCCGAGTAATATCCGTGCATTTGGACCCGGAACCGACACGAGGCTTTGATTTTGATCATCAGCGAAAAATAATAATTGAGTCCCTTAAGGCCGTTCCTGCAAATCCTATCGAGCAGCTGTTGGCTGCGTTAGTGCTTAAATGCAGGTGTCCCGAGAAGAGCCCATTTCGAGGGATAATTAGAAATAGCGAGAGGGGAAAGGGACTTCTCGATACTAACTTGTCAGGACTAAAAGTAGTTATCATTTCCGAGGACTCTGACCCGATTTACTATATGTCTATGAGTAAACCAGTTGCTGAAGCAACGCGCATTTAATCTTTTGTTGTAGTTGTAAGCTTATGTTCGTCTCTGCGCCGCGAGCTCCAAAAATCATCCGAAAAGAAGCCGAGGTGACCGCTCGCATTAAAAATACCATCGACGCGTTGGCGGAGAATCGCGTCGAGAGGGACCGCAAAATTCTTCACCTATTTGAAGCACGCGCAATCGATTCCACCACACCAATTATGTCCTCAGGGTGGAAGCGGCCACTCGATGAAGAGATTGTGCCAGTCATTGCTGGTCTTCTTGCGCGCCGCGAGACGCTCTCTTTACTTGAGATCGGAGCGGGAACTACCTGGGGTTGTAGAGACTCCCACTTTGGCGTGCCTGGCCTTGCACGCGCTCTAAAGCAATCGTTTCCCGATGCGATTAAAATTCTTGCAACCGATAGAGAACGAGGCTTTAACATCTTCCTTGTTCTCCCCGATGGGCTTCTCACACACCACCAATACAGAGATGACCGGCCACCTTTGGCGCTTGAAGTATCTAGATTTAAGGGGGATGGTGTCTTAAGGCCGATACCCGCTGTCTCTTTTGCTCAATGTATATCTGTCGATAAGGAATTTCGGCTCTTTCTTGAAAGTCAGGGCAATCGTCTGGGCCTCGACCTGCTCAAGCACCCACCGCGCATCTACATCAGACCCCGCATTGACTCTGAGGTAGAAGCACTGCTCTACGGAGTAGAAAGCCTGGGATGCATCGATTACACCGAACTGTCTCAGTGCCTGATCAAAGCTAACAGAAGAGAGCGTTTTGACTTTGTCTACGGGAGACATCTTTGCCCCATAAGCTCTGAGTCCCGATTGGAATACCTTAAAGATAATTTACCGGCCCAACTTGCTAAAGTTACTGGCTCGCACTTCGTTCAATTTGATAACTGTTTGGTACCTGACGAAGGTTTTGGAGATCTTGTATTCTGCGCCCACGCCTACTTTTAAAAATGAAAGACCCAAATAAAAAAGGCTCTGATGCCTGTTTAGAGCACCAAAGCCTTTTATAGCCAGAAACCTGGCTGAGTGATCCGTACGCTATTACGAAGCCTTAAGAGCTACTACGAAAGCAAGAATCACAAGTGACTCGATAAGAGCCATACCGATAAGCATCGGCGCGAGCAACTTACCACCAACAGATGGGTTACGACCGAAAGACTCAAGCATAGCGCCTACAGCCTTACCTTGACCCATTCCGCCACCGATAACAGCCAAACCGATAGCAAGACCTGCACCGATTGGGCCGAGTGGGGAACCAGTTGTTGCTGCAGTTGCTTCTTCAGCTACAGCGTTAACAACAGGCAATAAAGCTGCTGTTGCTACGAGAGTCGCCTTCTGTGCGAATGTTACGAGGTTTTTCATCTTCATCTCCTTGTTAGTAAAGCGGTTGTAAACCTACTTAGTGAATACCCATGTATTAATTAATGGTGCGCGCCCTCTTCATGCTGAGTGGCGAGCATAATGTATATCATCGTCAGCACTGTCGGAACAAATGCCTGCATGAAACATACAAAGGTTCCGAGCGCATAGAAGATAACAGGAACCAAGAAAGGAACAAGATCTGAAAATATGCCAAGCACCATATGGTCGGCTGAAATGTTCCAATAAAGTCGGAGATTAAGGGTGAGGATTCTAAGAACTGTTCCAAATAGCTCAAGGGGCAAGATAAACCAGGCTAACCACCACACCGGTCCCGCAAAGTGAGCTAAGTAGTGTCCAAGGCCCTGCTCTTTAATTCCGTAGTAGTTAAAACAGATAAATATAAGAAGAGCCACCGGAACGGTTATCCAAACAGTTGTAGTTGCTGCTGGAATCCCCGGTATGAGCCCTATGATGTTAATCGTAAAAACGTAGAGGAAAACAGTTGCCGTTAGCGGCAGGTACTTCCTCTTCTCTTTCCCCAAGATAGAATCTTGAAACGCTACAAAGGTCTCAACGAAAAAATCAAAAAACCCAGGTAGGGTAATCCTCTCATCCGGTATAACTGCGCGCTCAGCGCCGTAGAGTGCTCGCTTCTTAGAAAGAGCCTTTGCGCTAGCTGAGCCTAAAACGATAAGAGCTATGCCGGCTGTAACCGCGGTTATTAGACCCTGCTCAGAGGGGTCGGTGATACCGAGTGAATTAAGATAAGTGTAGTGATGTTCCATAGTAATCGGATAACGCCCGGCTACTTGTATAAGATTTGGGGGATTTAGGCAAATCCCAACGCTCTCAAGGGTTGTTAAAACTCGGCCTTCAGCTTTGGGGCTAGTTTGGTCCCTCGCGTGTCTCTCAAATACCCTCTTTTTCTGGCGCAAACCTCGCATTTCGTCGACTGTATCGACCGGCTAAACTTTCTCCGTATTTTTTGTTTAAACCACTTGAAATTAGGCCTACTCCATACTAAACTTTTGAGTCGTAGGAAAATAAAAAATTTTTCCTTTCCTCCTTGTAAAATTTTCCAACCGTATTATAACGCTTCCCTCGTCGTTGATCGGTTGGTTTGTTCGTCATCAACTTACCCTGCTGTAAGTTCCTCACGTAAGATCCCCTGACCACGACAAACGTTGGTCCGCTTTTTTAAAGCAATTTTTAAAGCAGCCTTTTACCTTAGGGGGTATGAGCGGAAATCTGGCATCGGAACATCTTGGCCAGGCCTTAACTGACGCGGAAGCGGCGGTAGGGGACCCGTTTACGAACACCTCCGCTCCATACGAATTACAGGACAGCTCTGATCTTCCGTCGCTCGAGCAGAGCTGGGCAGTCGCACTAGCTGATGTATGCTCGAGTGCAAATCAGCACATCGTTGCAGCGTACCTCGAGCCGCTTGAGATAAATACGTCAGCCTCTTCTCGCGAGCAGATAACGGTCTTAGGTCCGTCTAGACTAATATGCAACTACGTTATAGCAAACTTCTCTGCCAAGCTGCGCGATAGACTTGCTCAGCTGCTTCGTTGTGAACAGCTCGTTTTATCCATAGTACCGCGGGAAAGTGCGAATAATTCTGCAGAAAGCTCTCTTCGCCGACCAGCTACGCCCTTTATTGTTAAACGCCCTCGGCCCGCTAATTCCGATGCGCCGGAACCGCAAAGGGAAGTTTCGGCTTCTTCCGCTACGCCTCAATCGGTTTCAAGCACCGGTGAGGTTTTTAATAACATCAATCCCCGCTACACGTTCTCAGATTTCGTTGTCGGCAACAGCAACCAGTTCTGTCACGCTGCCGCAATGAGGGTCGCCGAGAAACCAGGACAGAGCTACAATCCGCTTTTTATCTACGGCGGAGTTGGTCTTGGGAAAACGCATCTTCTGCATTCCATCGGCAATGCTGTGCTTCAACGCAATCCCAACGCTCGCGTGCTGTATATGTCTTCAGAGACATTCACAAATGAACTTATTCTTGCCTTGCGACATGCAAAGATGGATGAGTTTAAACGCAGGTTACGCACCATTGAAGTTCTCTTAATCGATGATATTCAATTCATTAGCGGCAAAGAGCGAACACAAGAAGAGTTCTTTCACACCTTCAACGCCCTCTATAGCGCTAAGCGACAGATAGTTATCACCTCTGATAAGATTCCAACCGATATTCCCGGCATCGAAGAGCGGCTGCAAACGCGCTTTTCATGGGGACTGACAGCCGATTTGCAAGCACCTGACTTTGAAACTCGAGTAGCTATTTTGAAACAGAAAGCGCTACTTGAAGAGTTTCACCTGCCAGAAGAGGTGAGCCACTTAATCGCTGAAAGGATATCATCGAACGTGCGTGAGCTTGAGGGAGCACTTACTCGCCTGCACGCTGTTAGCACCATTCAGCACATACCCATCTCTGTCGAGATGGCTAAAACCGCACTCAAGCCTCTCTTGCAGCCTAAGATCGTTAATATCTCTGTTGATGATATCAAGAAGGCTGTGGCGATGCATTTTAATATCAAAGTCTCAGATATCGTCTCAAAGCGAAGGACTAAGAACCTGTCGTTCCCACGTCACATAGCGATGTACCTCTGTCGCAAGCACACAACCGCTTCTTACCCTGAGATAGGGGAGCATTTTGGCGGACGCGACCATTCAAGCGTCATCCACGCCGCTACGGTTGTATCAAGTAAGTTATCCACAGATGCCCAGGTAAAGAGTTTTGTTGATGAAATAGAGAGGAAGCTGCTCGGTTAATAAACCAACCTAAACAGCAACTTACATTCGTTATCAACAGCTTTTACCAACCTGTGTACAATCTATGTCAAAGGTCTAATCCACAGGGTTATCCACAGCTTTTGCGAGCTGCAAAAACTGTGTGAGTTTAGCTACGACACAGGGTATATAGAAGGGCGGCTTTGTAAGCGCGACAGCCACTGTCAGCTCGGCAAAACCTGTGGATAACTTGGCGGTGGGCGGTGAATAGTGTGGTGATAAAACAACGCACTCTGTTAACACCCCCGGGGGGTGTGGATATGTGCAAATATTCAGCACACCTTATGCACAAGGTATTAAATGGTTTTTCTCTGCGATATAAACAGGTTACCCCTGTTTTACACAGAGTTGACGGTGACTAACTACTATTCACTATTTTTATTTAAATAAAATAAAGAACTAATAGGGAACGAAACATGGAGATAACAATTCCAAAAAACGAGCTAGCAAAACTTCTCCATCTCACAATTG
This sequence comes from Bdellovibrionota bacterium, assembly GCA_044235305.1. Classification (GTDB taxonomy): domain Bacteria; phylum Bdellovibrionota_C; class UBA2361; order UBA2361; family OMII01; genus OMII01. Next base: position 3,091 of record JBIIHY010000117.1, on the reverse strand, counting down.
CGATAGCTGAAAAGAAATCAACAATGCCGATCTTGGGTAACCTTCTTGTTACTGCCGAAGGTAATCTTTGTAAGATCACAGGAAGCGATCTTGAAATCACGGCTGTAGCAACAGCCAAAGCTACCGTTAAGAAGCCTGGTTCAATTACCGTTGCAGCGAAGATGTTTGGTGATCTCGTACGCGAGCTTCCCGAAGGGGATGTTACCGTACGGGTTGCAGACCGTGATCGTATAGAGGTTGTAGCAGGTAGCTCTAAAATTAAGATCGTTGGTGTAGCAGCCGATGAATACCCAGTGCCACCAGGCTTGTCTCTTGAAACTAAGAGCAAGATATCAGCGCCTACTTTGATTGAGATGATCAACAAGACTCTCTACGCTGTGTCGCTCGATGAGGGGCGGTACAACATGAACGGCGTATGTCTTGAGTTTGCTTCTGAAGGGAAGGCAGCTTTGTTGCGTATGGCAGCAACTGATGGACACAGGCTAGCTCTTATTAGCCGACCGCTTGAAGGTGTTGAGTTCACCGGATTAGCGAAAAAAGGTGCTAAGAAGGGAGATGTTCCCGATCATGTGATCGTGCCACGTAAGGGATTAACCGAAGTTCGTAAAGCTCTTGAAGCAGCAGGTGATGTAGCCGTAGGCGTTGATGTGCGCGAAGGGTTCCTTGTACTTGAAAATGATGCATGGAAGCTTGTCGTACGATTGCTCGATAGTGAATTTCCAAATTACGAGCAAGTTCTTCCAAAGGCAGCAGGAACTAAGATAGCAGTGTTGAGTTCGCACCTCACGCAGGCTCTTAAGCGAGTATCGCTTGTAGTTTCAGATAAAAATAAAGGGGTACGCCTTGATTTCTTTGACAGCCTGGTACGAATCTCTAGCTCTTCCCCTGAAGTTGGTGAAGCACAAGAAGAGGTTGAGGTTCAATACAAGGGGAAGGATTTCTCTGTGGGATTTAATGCGCGGTACCTGCTCGATGTGTTAACGGCAGTGGCAGAGAATCAACCATTTGTTATGGAGCTTGCTGGTGAAACTGGACCAGGTAAGTTCTACTCAGAGAGTGATGAGTCTTCGTTTGGCATCATCATGCCGCTGCGCTTAGACTGATAAGCGATGAGTACTTAAACTTTCACGGAGAGTAGCGAGGTTGTTCGTTTCAACGGTTAAGGTTTACAAGTTTCGGAACCTCGCTGATCAAAGCGTTGAAGTTTCAAGTGGTCCAGTGTTTGTTACTGGGCAAAACGGAAATGGAAAAACCAATTTCGTTGAGGCGATATACCTTCTCTCTGGTTCTCGGTCGTTTAGGACAAACTCCTCAAGCGAGCTAGTGACCTGGGGAGAGCGTGAGAGCTCTGTGTTTGGGACAGTGGCCCATAAGGATGGCACTGAAACCCTGGGGCTCATGTACGCCTCAGGAGAGCGCACAGCGCTTCTAAACGGCACTCCACTCGACTCTGTATCAGAGCTTGTCGGGCGGCTTAGGGTTGTAGCCTTCTCGCCAGCAGACCTTGTACTGGTCAAGGGAGCACCTGCTGGAAGAAGGAAGTTCCTTGACCGTCACATGGTTGATTTACAGCCTGGGTTCCTGAAGGTGTTAATGTCCTACCAGCGAGCACTTGCCAGTAAAAGTGCTTTACTTAAAGGTAGTAACGTAAGTTATCAACAGCTTTTACCGTGGAATGAGCTGCTTGCAGACTATGGTGGAAAAATTGTTGATAACAGGCGTAAATTTATAGAACAATTAAATAAAAAAGCATCTGAGTTTCATGCTCTCTACGCACCAACAGATGGTGCTCTCAAGCTACAACTTGAAAGTGACTTCCTTACGCCAGAAGGGGAGGTATCCCATACAGCAATAGCTGAAAAGCTAGAGAGCGTTTCGCAGCGTGAGATAGCGATGCGCTCAACCTTAGCCGGGGTACATCGAGACGATGTAAGGATATCGCTAGAGGGCGTTGATAGCCGTGCCTACGCCTCTCAAGGGCAGACTCGCTCTGTTGTGCTCTCGATGAAGTTAGGAGTGATAGATCTCCTTGAGGATTTACTGGGCGAGAGCCCAGTAGTGTTGCTTGATGATGTTGATTCTGAACTTGATGCTGTACGGAGCGAAAAACTCTTTGCAGCACTACAGCAGCGGCCGCGGCAAATAATCGTTACAGGCACCGGCAGCCCGCCACCTCAGCTTGCAGATCATGAGATGCTGCAGGTGTTACGAGTCTCTAAGGGTGTTATCGAGGTGGCGAAGGATAAAATGATAGGGGTGAGAAAGGCACATTAGGCGTGCCTCCCTTCCCTCCGAACCGGACTGGCGGTTCCCCTCGCATCCGGCTCTCCCCTCGATGGCTCACCGTCAAGCGGAGTAGAGCGAAGTAAGCGTTCGGCCAGCGTTGATGCGCGGATGCTGTGCCGAAGCCAGGGTTTGAGCTAGACCACTAAATGCGGAACCTTGTAACGATTGACGGACTCGTCGTGGGTTACGAGGGTAATGTCTTCAATCAATGCTTGTGTGATAAGCATTCTATCGAAAGGGTCTCGGTGCGCTAAGGGAAGAGTTTTAAGCGCGTGCGTGTGTCTACAGGTAACAGATAGTTTCTCAAAGGGCTCAAGGTCAAGTTGCTCTTCAAAATTTTGGGGTTGAGCAGCAACTTCTAAGAAGTTCAGAAGGCCCGGAAGGTTTCTCACGAGAGACTCCTGCTGAATCTCCTCGCTTAAGTAGGTGGCAACATAGGCAGTCAGAAGATCGACGCGCTCTTTAGTAGCTTGCAGATTCTGCGTATTATAGATCGCAAAAATACGCCAAATTTGATCAAAGAGCAGTTGGATTTGTAACAGACCTTGATAACTCTAATGGAGTGGCGCAGACCGCGGATATCGCCGCTCTTATCGAATGAGTACACACCGAATATTCCCGAGAACTCGGTAGAGTGCAGATACTCGTTAATCGGCTTTCCAGAAGTGATCGCCTGATGAATCGAACGAAACGCCTCAAAGCCTGCTGGGAAAATGAAGGTCCATCCTTGAAGAGCGCCGTACCTGCTCAGATACTCCTGGTAAAGTTTTCTTCCTTCTTCATTGAGAGCTTTGATCGTGGCGCA
>JBIIHY010000116.1:0-8616 GCA_044235305.1 Bdellovibrionota bacterium | reverse complement strand
ATTATCTCGCTATCCCCTCAAGGCGCTTCGTGCTACTCCCACCCAAGCTCCCGCGCAGCGGGTTTAAAGACCTGCTCATACGGCGAGATTCCACCCGCTTCGCTGCCGTCCATAAGGTTCTTTACTTCATCAAAGAGTGCGCTCTTTGCATCCCGGTACAGCTCATCCCACGAATTCATAATCCCTTTTAGCTGCTCAGCACCGCGCTCAAACTCACGCGAAAGGATCTCGACCACCGCGTTCACATCACACTCGCGCTGCGCGTACAACTTCCCAGGAAGGCCAGCGGCAGCCGGACCGATGCGCGAGATCTCCCCCAACACCTCTCGAATCTGAAGCGCCTCATGGTGCCCCGGCACAACGGTCCACACTACACTCTCTGGAAAATCAACTCCGCCCATTGCGCGCACTCCGATACAGGCAACACCGGCTGCAAGGGAGATGTGCAGATACGGCCCAGTGTGGCCATAAAATCCATTGTGAAGGTGCAGCGCAACATCGGCTGATTTGACAAGCAAGCACCACGCCTCTGGTGTACGCCCCTCTACGAGCGCAACCTTATCAAGAAGGTGAAACTCCTCAATCAGAGCACTCGCCCGCTCACGTTCAGTGCGGTTAATGAGCCAGCTAAGTTTCCACTCGCCGGTATATCCCCGTAATGCTGCCAAGAATTTGTGCGCTCGCCCCTCAAGACCAACACCTGCTGCTGTGACAACGTGCAGCACTCGAGCACCAGTGTTCCTTTCTCCAAGAGTACCCAGTGCATCAGTAGCACCTACTTCCACCGGCACCGGGAGATACCCCATCTGAAAGTCACCCTTTCCACCATCAGTTGTAAGTCGCTTTCCAGTGATACGCTCAGCCCCAGCTACCCCACGCACGGAGCTACAGAGTACAATCGGTGAGAGAGAGACCTCACGGTACGCAAGCAGCGACAACTGATGCGGGTGCATCGACATATCTGCAAAAGGCACCGTACTGTCGTAGAAACGTTGAATTGTCTGCTCCCATGGGCTGGTATGGAGTGCTTCAGCGCCGTGACTTGAAAGATAAACATCGTGCGCCCACAAGATCCCCGGCATGATTCCGATATGAGAGCGCACAAACGAAGCTCTTTTGTGATCCTCTAGTTGGTAGAAGAAGAGATCGAAGGGGCTCTCTTTGTGACGAGTAAGAGCAGTTAGGTAGTGTCGCGCAACGGAACTATCCGCGTTGTGCGGACTACACTCACAAAAAACCTCTATCTCGAACCGCTCACGCAAGCGCGGCACGAGAAGCCTTGAACAGTACGACGACAACGTGTCTCCGTGCTGTCCGCTCGTATCGTAATCACTAACCCACGCTATCCGGAGCTTCTGCGACACAGCTAGCTCCCCACTGCACACGAGACCCCTTCACCCTGCGTGAGAGGTGAGAGCAGTCCATTTATCACATCGTCCCAGCCACCAGCTATCATGCCCGACTCTTCGATATAGCGTCGGGCGTTGCTGCGCATCTCAGCCGCTTTGGCAGGATTGCGTACAAGGATGTTGCACGCTGCCGCTATCGCTTCGGGAGTAGGCTCTGCGACAAAGCCATTTACACCATCCTGTACGAATTCAAGCGTTCCGCCGCTATCGGTCGCCGTAATTATCGGCCGCCCACTCGCCATACCCTCTAAGGTTACGTAGCCGTAATCTTCATCAAACGGAGCGTAGAAAACCCCCGTTGCTCGCGCGTAGAGCGAAAGCAGCTCTTCATCCCCTACCCGTCCTAAAAACTCAACTCGCGACTCGAGGCTGTGTTTTGCGATCTCGTTTTTGAAGTACTCCATCGCTCCCGGCTCATCAGCAACACCAACAACCTTGAGCGACAACCCCTCAATCAAAGGTAGTGCACGTATCATCAAGTCCAGGCGCTTTATCCTACATATACGCCCCACTGAGAGCAGATACGGCTCTGGCGCCTCACTCCGATACCGATCCCCTAACGGGAGAGGTGGGTAGAGAACTGACGAAGAGAGCCCGTTAAAGAGCTTTAGCCGCTCTGCGACGTTACGCGAGATGGCTGACCGATAGGCACATTCACCAAGCGCCTTCGTATCCCCTTCGGTCAGTAGTCGCCTCAGGGTCTCATCACGCGGGTCATCTCCGATATCTGAATAACGTCCGCCGTAGAGGTCGTAGATCGACCGAAGTTGATGCACGAGCCACACACTCTTCTTTGGGTGACGCGCGTAGTAGCTTGGGAACTTCGTTGCGATCACAAGGTCAATCTCTTTACCCACAAAAGAGGAAAGCTCAAGTGAACGCCACATCGCAGCCTGCGCTAGCAGATTCTCTTTTGGAAATGGATTGTACGGAAGCTCAAGCACATCAGCCTCATGGCCCCGCTCGCGCAGCTTCTTTACAAGGCTTGCAACGAGAACCTCCTGACCACCGTGGGTGAATGGGACCTTAACACCGAGAACGAGGATGCGCGCCATTACGTGATGACCTCGAGCACTAGGCAGTAATCCTGGAAGCCGTACAACAACGAGTTGAGCTGCTGGATGTTAAGATTCAATCGACGCACAGCGTCGGTCAACGCCGGTGTGTACGAGGAAGCAAACGGCAGCTCCTTAAGGAGATGGTGGGCAGAGACCGGAGAGAGAAGCTTTGTTTCTTTAACAACAAGCCCTGCGAGGGTCGCCATATACCCGAGCGTATCTGGATGCATTGGCCAGACATGCGTTGGGTCACGGAAGTAGTTCGAAGAGAGGGCTAGGAGCGATTGCGGATTGATCGTTTCAAATACAACCCTACCGCCCTTTCTAACCTTTGCTTTTGCTAGGTCCATCAACTCTTGCAGTTCGCTGCGAGTTAGATGCTCAACGACCTGAATTGCAACGATTCCACCGAGAGACTTATCGGCGAGCGATCGAAGATGCGCGATACCATCGCCATACTTCGTATTGCACCCTTGCGAGTTAGCAACATTGACCATCACCACATCGAGGTCAACTCCGTACGACTCAACGCCGCGCTCCTTAAAGAGTCGTTGCAGTTCGCCACGCCCCGAACCGATCTCAAGAACTGTGCCCGGCACTTTCTGGAATATCTCTGGATACACCTGCAATCTGCGAGCGATCTCTGATTCAGATCCGCGGTAGCGATTTTCAAGTAACAGGTATGAAAGGTCAGCCCGTTGCTCACCGGCCCCGGGGGCTGTCGCAGCTAGGGGTGGCTGCGCGTCTGTGTAGCGCCCGGCGTTATTAACTATCCCCTCAAGCCCGCGCACCATTTTATCCATGCGATCCAGACGCGCGATAAAATCTTGCTCAAGGGTAGAGAATGCCACACTCTTCTCATCATCAACCCGACTTATCTTCTCATCTACGCGGCTAACGTCGATATCAACTTTACGTGCCAGCTCAACCAGTAGCTGCGCATCGCGCGCGTCGACGTAGCGACCAACGTCGTTGAGGTACCGAACAAGGTGCTCCTGGAACTGACGCTCACCTTGCAGGTAGTCGTTTAAGAAAGCGTTACGCAGAAATGAGAGAAACTTTCGCTTGAGCTTGACTATCACCTTACCGATAAAGCCACCGCGATGGGTTACTATACGATCGGTTGAGAGTTTAGTTTCGTACGCGTAGTTGAGATTTAAGAAACGAAGCTCCTCTGAATGTTGCAGCGCGCCTGCCTTAACACCCCGTTCATCGTTGAAGCGTACCGACGTTGGAACAAGGGGTGGCATCGTATCGCGAGCTTTGAGCGCATCCTGCCGCACCCGCTCTCGGATCTGACCCATGAGCGCCTGGATATCGAGCGTTGAGCCACTCGTAGAGGCTCCCTCTTTGTGCTCTGAAGCGGCACCCGCTGAGATCTCTCGAACAGCTTCTGTCATATCTCCTACCTCATCCCTGGACTGCGGCCTGAGACTACTACGGAGTCGGGGTAATTTCCATCCCGCATGGACAGGGGCGTTTTTATCGCCGCAACTCTAATTCGGCCCTAATCGGTGCGTGATCAGAGAGCCCGTTCCAGGGGGCGTCGTTAAGGACTGCTGCCGTAAGGGGGGTAAAAGCCCGTATATACAAGCGGTCTAACTTGAGCAGCGGATAAACGGTTGGAAACGAGAGCGCATGCCCCCCTGTGAGCCGTTCAAAGACCTCACGCAGCTCAAGCGCTTCAAAAAGCTGTTGCGATGCCCGCTCCTGCCAGTCGTTAAAGTCTCCGGCTACAATCAAGGGCTCAGAGTGTACACTCCACTGCACTACTCTGCGCACAAGGCGCTGAATCTGAAGGTCACGGCCCCGTTGCAGGATATTGAGGTGCACACACATACAGTGTACCCGCGGATGCATACCCGGTATATCAAGCACCGCATGCAGGATTCCACGCGACTCAAGAGGATTAGTTGATACATCGATGTTCTCAACTTCAACGATCGGAAAGCGGCTTAAGATTGCGTTGCCGTGATGCCCGTGTGCGTAGACTGCATTCTTTCCGTACGCCACGTGCGGCCAGTCGCTACCAGCAAGGAATTGATGTTGTGGAATATCAGGCCACGCGTCAAAACGTTGGGCATGCTTATCGTGCTGCCCAACTACTTCTTGCAAAAAGACGACATCTGCCTGACTCGTCGCAAGCGCCTCACGAATTGCGGGCAAAACAAACGAGCGATTTCCCAGCCCAAGCCCCTTATGAATGTTGTAGGAGAGTACCCGTAGAGGCGCTGGCGTCATAGCTTCTCCTACAAAACCCGCCTGAAAAAAAGGAGCATTCGGCCGAGTATCCTTTCGATATAAGGTCGATTGCGCCACGTTTCAAGGGTAACTTCGACGCTATTCTGCATATCCTCAAGGAAATGCTGCTCAAGGATACCGCGCGCCTCCGGTGTATTCACAACTACATCAACTTCTAGATCGTGCAGTAAGCTGCGATGATTAAGATTACTAGACCCTACCAACCCCCAGTCATCGATAACCATAGTCTTTGCATGCAAGATTGAGCGCTGGTACTCAAAGATACGCACTCCTGCTTTAAGGAGTCCTAGGTGAAACGCTGATGCGACCCACGGCATAAAGATTACATCAGAGAAGCGCGGCACCAGAATTCGCACATCAACGCCCCCTTGAGCAGCAGCGTGTAACGCGCGCACCAATGCCCCATCTGGAACGAAGTACGCATTTGTAATCCAGATCTTCTGCGTCGCATTTACTAACCGAAAGAGCAGGTCGATGTAGTTCTCCCTACGCTCCCTGCGACTTGAATTTAGCCTTATAAGCGGAGCAAGTGGCTTACGCGACCGAGCTAAACGGAGCCGTCGCCCTAGTCTGCGCAGCCTCCCGCCCCAGAGCGCCTCAAATCCATCAACGAGCCGTAGTACTGGCTCACCCTCTACAACCACCCCCGTGTCGCGCCACGCGGCTGCCCCAACAACAGAAGCGAGGTGTGCGTCAGAGACGTTCATACTTCCCAGGAATGCAACGTGATTATCCACGATACACACCTTGCGGTGGTTGCGTGAATTGAGCCGCCTTAAAAACTGCTTCCAGCGCGGCGCCCGGCGCACTGTCGCCGCACCACGCATCCACCGCTCCCAGGGAAGCTCGTGATAGATCCTACACAGAATCCCTGCTTGCCGCGCACGCGTGTGGAGGGTACGCGTGTAGGGGGTTGAGCCGATTCCATCAACAACAAGGCGAACCCTCACCCCTCTATGTGCAGCGCGAACTAAAGCCTGAAAGACCCGCTCTCCAGTTCGGTCAAGCATGAAGATATACATCTCGAGATCAACTGAGTTAGCCGCTCCGTTGATGGCGCCCTCAAGCGCGTCGAAAAACGGATCACCTGCGCCGAACACTTCAAGACGCCGAAATGCGCCTGAGTTAATAACACCGTCTCTTGGAGGTGTAGACATGGGTGTCCTTTCTCTAAACAGGTGTCGCAAAGCGCGTCGGGGCTAAACCCCTTATTCTACAATGGTCGCGCCCACCTATTATAGCACGTTAAACAAAAGAACCACGATCTCAATCACTTATACCTTGGCAATCCTTTTGCTTTAGAGGTAACCAACGGCACCACAAGAATCAAGGATGTTCAGCCGGTGCTAGCAGTCTAAAAAGCTGCGATGGAGAGAGCAGGAAGCTCAAAAAACAACTGAATATGTACAAGCGTCTGGTTAAGCCAGACCCCCGTGGATAGAATCGAGCTTAAATAGCTAAAGAGATAGAAGGTAATGCAACATCGTAGGCACATCTCGTAATAACCAAAGAAAGGTTTACGGGGAAAATAAAAAGCCGCTCCGTTGCAGAAAAACTGAGGCACAGGACTTACGGAACGAGATTAATAAACAGTAAGGAGACACGAACATGGAATCAAACATCATCGAAAGACTCTTCTCTTCATTCACTGAGCTTGAGGGCGCAATCACCAAAGCACGCGCGACTCTCCAGGCTCGTGATACAGTCTCTCCGACCGTTGTTCGTCGTCTCGAATCGTACGACACGATCCTCAGCAAGCAACGCGCTCTGGCAGTGGCTCTCTGTGAAGCGATCGCCAAGAAGGATTGGGATGAGGTTAGCCGTCACGTAACCTTAATCAACGGTCTCTCAGCAATGATACGAGATGATGCTCAAGCTATCTTGCACGCTATCTCGTCCAATAATGATGCTCCAACTGATTCTGAGACGGAGAATTTTTGTTAAGTCAGAACCGCTAAGGTTTAGCTTAACTTGGTGCTTCGGTGCCGCACGCAAAAGTCTAGCGGACCTGGAAGGTCCGCGGTCCTAGGCTGCGGCGACTCCGCCTTTATCGCGCGAGAAGAGACCTTCTTCTTCGGCTTCCATGACAACGAGCCGTACGAGGGTCTCTTCTTTTAGGGGTGAATCGAGCTCTTTGAGGACATCAAGCGCTGCTAACATAAAGAACTCATGCCTGCGACGCCTTGCACGACCGTTGGATCTCTGAAGATCCTTAAACACGTCTCGAATGTAATCTCGCCCCGTCATCACGCTCCCCTGCGACACGGGGCAGTAGAGTAGCAACGATACGAGACAAAAACTAGCGCAGCGCCCAAAAAAAACATACAGCTTGATCCCGCTCAGCCTACTGCGTCGAAGTCGGTCTTCTCGCCTGAATCCTTCAGCGCTTGAGAAGAAACTCGGCCGAGCGAGATATCGTGCACTGTGTGCGCCACCACCGTGTCCATCATATCATGGGCCAATACGGTCAGAGCTTGCTCAATCGCCCCCTCTTCGGCCAGAGTTTTATCGAGGAGGCTTGTTACATCGACCTCATCGAGCACATCAGCCAGGGAGCGCGCGTAGTCGTATCCGGCCAATTCATGGTGTTTGATATGCCTCAAGATATTCAGGAAACCCAGGTCAATACTCCACTCATTCCCCTTACTCTCCGCCAAATTGAGCGCATCTTTCACCAACGCATCAACCGGGCGACTGCGCTCCCCTGAGAGGCGCTCCTGGAGGCTCTTTGCACACCCCTCGAGTCGGTCGATGTGGTGCTCGCTTTCGTCAAGCTGGCGGCGTAGGAGAGACTTCAATTCATCTGACGAGGCCGTCTCAAGCAGCCGTGGGATCGCCTTGGTAAGCTGCATCTCAACGGCGTAGAGATCTCTAAGGGTACCAATAAGCTGGTGGTTAAGTGAGGAGAGAGTCATGGAGTGCTCCTAACGTATATGTATTTGTCGGCACCTCTGTGCGCCGCAACTCGTGCAGTATTTCGCTAGTGCCCACTGAGAAAAATGACCGGTGTCATCCAACAAAACTCTCAGCCGAGTCTGAGAGGTATGAACGAGATTGCTGAGCCTCAAGCACCTCAGCAAAAAAAGACTCAAAATTAAGGGGTTTTTGGTAGACCTGGCACGGCTCTACCTGAGCGGCAGCCCTGCGAACTTCATCTTCTGGATAGCCAGAGACAAACACCACCTGAGCACCCTTACCTCTCCGCCGCACCGCCTCGGCCACATACAGAGAGCTTCCCTCACCATTAACATTCCAGTCAGCGATGAGGAGGTCGGGAGACACCCGATGAGCTAGCTCCAATCCAGACTCAACGTTGTGAGCAACATGTGTGCTGTACCCTTTATCCTCAAGCAGCACACTCATCGCCATCGCTAAGAGCGCATCGTCTTCAAGTATTAACGCTGTTGCCATCGTCCTGGACCTCCTTACTGCCGCAATCGTAGACGTGGACCATACACCGCAAACGATCCGATGCAACGAAAGCGCAAGCAGAGATCTGGTCAAGACCTGCTCTGTGGCCGGCGAAGTGTGATCCTCATCATCAAGAACACCGTCTCGTTTGACACTCTGCCCTGAGGAACAAGGCTTTAACGAAACCTTGTTCTTCCAACTTGCTGAGGTGGGTCACGATACCTTACACTTTCTAACGATGCAGAAAGAAAATTTCCTCCGCACTACTCCATCTCAAACGCTCAACTCTGAACGCGGCTTAGCTCTAATGCTGGTCATCTTCATGCTAGCGCTCTCATCAATAGTGCTCGTGGCTCTAACCGACTCAACGTATGTGGCCGCACGACTGAACAGCGCAACCCAGAAACGGGTAAAGGCGGAAGCAATCCTGAAATCGGTAGTGAATGTTGCCCAAGTGCTAATTAAAAATGATACCA
>JBIIHY010000115.1:0-8632 GCA_044235305.1 Bdellovibrionota bacterium | reverse complement strand
TGCCGTTTTGTTTGGCCAGCAAGGTGGGGTGCTGGCTGGTTTTCTGGCTGCTGTTCGGTATGCGGCTTCGCACTCGCACGAGGAGGCTGGCACCTTGCTGGTAGAATATGCGCGAATTATTGAAGCGAATGTAGGTGCTCTTCGCACGTATACCTCGGTGCTTATGGCAGTACGATACGTTGGTTTGGCGATTCTCGCTGTGCTTTTGTGTGCAGCGTCACGCACCGGCTTCTGGTCAGTCGATCTTGCGGTACTCTCGCTGCCCTCTTTTGCGCGTGATTTGGGTGCCGTCGTGTTCCTGCTTTCCGTGGTTGCTGTATTACGGGTTACTTCACTGGCTGAATGGGAGCGCTATGGGTCACTCTAGCGCATATCTCTCATTTTTTCTGATTAGTGTCGCCATAGTGTGCGCACTGCTCCTGGTCAAGCGCAGGCTTCTTCGAGCTTATGAATTGCAGCGATTCGAGGTAGGGGATAGAGAAAAATCGCTTCTCGGGTGGGCTCGCCTTGCAGGGCACATTTTGAGAAAACCGGTAGATCAACTTGTTACAGAAGGTCGGTTGCTGATAACAGCAGAGGAGTTGCGTCGATTGCTGGATATAGGTGCTGGTGATACGGGCGCTGTAGCTCGATACATCGTGCTACGCGAAGGTTGGATAGCTGTTACAGTGTTAGTCTGCCTGTACTCACTTTGTGTTCACAGCGCGCTCTTTGCAGCGCTCTTTACGTGTTCGGCGATTGTGCTTGCTGTCTGGATTCCTCGTGGGTTGCTAGACCTTGAATGGGAGGCCAGAAAACGCGTTGTGCAACTTGAAATACCTATAGTTTTCGGTCTGTTAGCATCAGCCTACCGGGCGTCTTCAGAAGTAGTTCGGGTTTTTGAAGATTGTGCCGATATTCTTAACGGGAAGCACAATCGTTCAACACTTGCTAACGCACTTATGCGGGCAAAGTGGAGGTCGCGGGTCATGGGCAGTTGGCTCCATGGTCTGACCTCTGGTGCTGGTTCATCATCAGGGCCGCTCGTGGACGGTGCATTGGTTAAGTTATCAAGGGTTGTGCAGCCAGAGGAAGAGGATAGTGACGGCATGTTGCAGGCGATCACCGCGGAAGCGGTTGGAAGCCTTAAACTTGAGTTGATGGAACACGCTCTATTTGTGGTGCTCAAGGTCGTGGTTATCCTCTCTGCTGGTGGCATAGGGGTAGTACTTTTAAGTGGTCTACCGTTCTGGGGCTCGTGGGGAGGATAAATGGCACGTATTCTGATTGTTGAGGACTCTCCTGCGCAAGCAGCGATCATAGCAGAGATCGTTAAGGAGGCAGGTCATGATGCCCTCGTGTGTCGCGAGTACACAAAAGGGGTGAGTGCCATGTTGCAGCCCTCTACCCCTGATCTCGTTCTGCTCGATCTCACGCTCCTTGGGCCTGATGGCAAGCCGATCGGTGATGGCTTTCAGATCTGTCGTGAGATTAAGAGGCTTACCAAGAATTCTGTGGCTGTAGTTGTGGTGTCAGCAAAGGAAGACGACACCTCGGCAGAGTGGGCACTGATGCAGGGTGCTGACGCCTATCTGCAGAAGCCCTTCGCAGTAGAAGATCTCGTGGGCGTGATGCGCGAAGCGCTGTCTGTCATGGGGAAGTAGGGGGCGTCTATGCAGCTAATCGTTATCGATGTCTCTCCGGCTCTTCGAGCGACTCTTCTTGGCCGAGTGCAAGAAGCTGCTCGTGAAGCGGGATTGCAGCGTATCGCTGTGCTTGAGGTAGACCCTCACAACATCGACTCGGTAAATTGGGATCTCACGATCGGATGCTTCGTAGGGGCTGGATGCGGTCCTCTATTGAAGGAGCTGCTTGCACGATTTGAGGGGCCTCAGGCAGAGTGCCCGTTAGCGTTTGTGCTCGACGCAGATACATATGCTTCGGAAGCCGTTTCTATTCACAAGATTCTCAACCGGACGGTGCTATCAGACACCGACCTCACGCAGATGGCAAACTTCGTCGTCGATTGTGAGCGCAAAGCTTCAGGGCGTGGCTCAGGAATTCGAAGTAGGCACATAATCGGCGTAGCACAGCTCAAGGGTGGCGTGGGCGGTACATCACTGACCGCGGCCTTAGGAGTGTGTTGGGCGAAGCAAGGAAAGACCGTAGCGCTTCTTGATCTCGATGATGTAAGTCCACAACTTACTGAGTGGGCCAGGGTTCCTGAGCATCAACGTACTCTCACCGGTGAGCTCCTTAAAACAGGAGAGGTTGGTATCGATAAACTCTCAGATTTCGTTTTCCCAGTTGAAGGTTTTGACGGGCGCCTGGTTGCAATCGGACAGCCAGTTCAATATGCAGAAGCGTTCCATTTCCGTGCATATGTTTTAGATGGTGCTCCGAGCTCAAGCGAATTCGTTTCTAATGTTCTCTCACTACTCTCGAATGAATACGATGTGGTGCTGGTAGATATTGGTCGCTCCTGGGGAGTGGCGACTTTTGCTGCGCTGCCGTGGTGCGAGCGTGTGGTGTTCGTTGTTGACGATGATGGACTGAGCGTGCGTCGGTCGCTCGACGCGTTAGCGCGACTGAAGCAGGAATCAGGAGATCCAGAGGAGTTTAACCTCGGTCGCTGGGTAGTGGCTCTCAACAAGGTCACCGGGGATAGACTGTCAGAGGCAGATGTTGCACAGGCTGCTGCCCACCTGGAGCTCTTTCCACGAACAAACTCACTCTTCTCAATCCCATACTCAGCGAGTGGGCGCACCTGGGGGATAAAAGGTGAAACTCTTTACGACCGGGGTAGTTCACGAGTTCGCACTTCGATCGAGAGGCTTGCGCACTTTTTAGTGCCGTGCCCAGGGCTGGTTGAAAAGTTCTCGAAGAAAGGCTGGATCTCACGCTGGGCTGATTCGATAGCAGGCCGTTGGTAGAGTTTTGGCTCATCGTGGAATCGAGTGGGTGCCGATGACTGCTGATGGGTCATACCCCATTGTTTTGAGTGATAAATCTCGTATTTTCGCGTGAACGTGCTCATAAACGTGAACGTACCCGAAAGGGATTGCAGTACTACTGTTGGTTTATTCACCCACGTACCTACCTACATCCCCGCTGACGAACACCAGAGCGGAGACCTCCTGCTCTCTAGCGTTGTTTATAGCGATGTTGAGCGCGCGCGAGTTCATGTTTTCGGGTACGTTCACGTTCACGTCCTCGTGCACGAGCAGGTGCAGGTGCACGCTCACGGCCCGATATCATCAAAAAGCACCCACTAAAAACGTCGAAGACCCATAATATCAGTGAGTTAGCTAGGGAAGGTACTAATAGAGAGGGCGAGAAGTTCAAAATCGTTGGGCCCCAGAGGCCTTTTCTATAAAATAATCCGCACTGCGGCGTTAACCCCCTCCCCGTTTCATCCGACTCCTTCTGGGTCTCTCTGAGTTACCCATGAACCTTGAGCAACATTCAACACCGCACTCTCACCCTGTTGCAGCAGATGTAAACCGTGTCTTTGAGGGCTCACGCCTTCTGCAAACTGAAGCAGAGACCAGCCACATGCTGCACGAGCAGGCACCGGGGGAGACTCAAGCAGTGCGCTCTGTTTTCACCCCCGAGTCTGCATCTATCTCAACGGTTGCGGAGAAAGCTGCAAGCGCTCGAGGCAAAGGTTCTTTCACGCTTGGTCCACGAAGCTTTGGAGTTATGGCGGGTGCGTTACTCATCCTGGGCCTAACGATCGGGATTCCCACAAGGCAAAATATCGAAAGTGCTGCTCCTGCTAGTGCGCCACCCTTTGAAACAAGGCAGCGACTTGAACAAGCATCCCTTGCGGCGATTACGGCTACACAGAGCGCTGAAACCTGGTTGGGTGAAAGCAGAGCAGGCGCCAAGTTTGCAACGCACGTCCGCGCTCTCAAGACTTCCAACATACTCTCTGTCCGAATAAGTATGCGCGGACTAACGCCATCACAGAGCGAATTCGTATTGTGCAGCGCAGAGACGGACCCGACTATCCTTGCGGAAGTGGGGCCTGAAAGATGGTCGGGAAGCGTACCGGTCTACCTCTCTCTGTGTCGCGGGGCAGACACCGTGAGCGTAGTTGGCGAGGCTGATATCGCGATTCGCGACCATTCTTCCCCCGTTGCTGACGTTAGAATCGTGTACCCGGGATCAACCACAACGCGTGCAGCCACTACGTCGCAGGAATTGCCACCCCAGTTCACACTCTCACTCAAGGAAAGCGTAGCGCTTACACTTACTACCGAGTCTTTGTAGAACCTTTTGCTGGCACCTTCGACGGCCCCTTTGTTGGCTTCCCCTTCGGTGCGACCTTCGATGACACCTTCTCGACTGCCGCCTTTTTGGTCGGCTTTGCTAGCTTTGATTTCACCAGCTCCAATTTCTTGGCAGCCTTTGGAGCCTTGGCTTGAGCTGCTACGGCACCCTTCTTCGCGCTCTTCTTCGCGTCAGGAGCAACCTTTGAGAGCGCTTTGGCGAGCTTTGAAACAGCGCCTGCAGCGCTCTTGCCCTTCACAGCCTCGCGCTTCACTGACGCCTTTTTATCGACTAGCTTTTTTGTTGCAGATGGTGCTGGGGCTATGTCCTCAGCTTCTTCATCTCCTACCTTCATCTGAACCGTTGAGGACGAAATCGGAGCTACGGGGGTCCCCATAATTGCAACGCCATCTTGCTTGAGAATGGGGCGTGGCTTCGGTCCCTTCATGCGATAGCGGGCACCTGCTGTTGGTTTTTGAGAAGCCACGGCGAGTGCTGGCTCATCGGCTGACTTCTCTTTTCCGCCGGTGTCTCCCTTATCGTCTTTCTTATCTTTCTCAGACTTTTCGCCTTTTACGTCGTTGAGCAGGATGCGGGTGTTGTCGAGACGCGCCATCACATCCTCTATCTCTTCAGGAGAAGAGAGCCACGTAAGCCCGTTTTTACTGTAAAGAGTAACTGGCTGGCCATTGACCATCACTTTTTTGCTCAAATAGGTCGGGGGAAGTTCGGCGGAGTGGTTTTCACGATTAGCCATAATCTCTTTCTTAAAACCGTAAGAAGACTTTTAATTTAACAGTCCTTTCAGCAGGTTATAAATTTACAAACCTGCAGAATGTACGCAGCTCTCCCTCTTAGATGACAACTAGACGGGTACTCGGTGCGCTCTCTTGTTGAAACACTTTGTATAGATCTGCCAGGCGGTTGCTCGCAGCGACGTTTTTTAGTAGATCCTGCCCATGTCGGTCGATAAAAAAACCTCCCCCATTCCCCCAGCAACAGAAACCTCAGATCAGCTCCTTGAGCGCCTAAACATGAAGTGGCCTGCTCACGTCACCGAACTACACGTACACTTGGGTGGCTCGGTGCCCCTCTATAGGCTCTGGGAGATAGCTATCGACCGCGGAATCCGTGGGATCGGGTCAGGCTACGAGGATTTTGTCAGCATTCTCAAAATACAAGATGGTAAAGTAAAGGACCTCGACAGCTACCTTGAAGCGTACGACAAGATTGAGCTGATTCAATCCGGACCAGCATCGGTGCGCGAAAGCATCATCATCGCAATTCACCGCGCTTACCGTACCGGTGGCATGATTAAGCTTGGTCCAGGAGGTGAAGGAGGGTCACCTGAGTCTCTCTTCGCCATCAGACGATTTGAGCTGCGGTGGAATCCGCTCAAGCGAACCGGAGCAGTATTCCTTAAAGGAAGCCACGCGGGCCTCTACGACATGGACCGAGTTATCAAATCGGCTGTAAATGCAGTTGAGGAGGTCGAGATCGGTTTTCACGGAGCTATCCAGGTCGGTCACATCTTCTGCTTCGGCCGCGATATGACCTTTGAAGCGAACATGGCGCTGGCCCGCAAGACAAGGCTGTGGCGTGAACGCACCAACAAAATTATCGGTATTGATCTCGCTGGACACGAGTCGATTAACCCGCTCTCCTCGCCTCGCAAGTTAGAGGAGATGCGGATTGTGTTCGATGAAGCCGGTCCAGGACTTGGCAGAACAGTTCACGTTGGCGAGACCCCGCACGTAGATGTTGAGACGTTTATCAAGACGATTGAAGCGCTCAACCCTTCTCGCGTTGGACATCCGATAGCTGCCATTCGAGCCCTGTGGGACAAAAAAGACGACCGCGGTATTCGCCTGCTCCAAGAGCGAAAGATCGTGTGTGAGCTGTGCGTGAAATCAAATCTGCTTACCAGCGCCGTTAAGGATATCGAGGAATACGGCCGAATTATCGGCACTCTTGACGAATACGGCATCCCGTATACCTTCTCAACAGATGCACCATCGCTGCAGGGCACATCCCTAGCCGAGGAGCTTCTGATGTTGCTCTCTGCGCGTGCAGCTACGCCAGACCAGATCCTGCGAGCGCTTGAGGTGGCCGAGCGGGCTAGTTTCTTACCACCTATCAACGGCTCAACCGCACGGTAAGAGAGTTTCTTTAGGTTAGTGCCAATCAACCCTGCTTTTCACTACTCTGCGCCTTGTAAAAGACGCGCGTAGTGGCTTATTCTTGCCCCCAAAAAGTTGATAACGTTACGCTTTACTTAGAGGCACCTAACAATGAATGCAGAATCCCTAACCGCTCAGCTCTGGTCCCGCCAAAATCCCCCCGGCGCGCAGGAGCTAGCAGGAAGAAAGACAAAGATCGTAGCAACGCTTGGCCCATCATCGCGTGGCCCTGAGCGCATCAAGCAACTGATACTTGCTGGAGCAAACGTCTTTCGACTTAATTTCTCACATGGCAGTCACGATGAACACTTGGCGGTTCTCAAAGATGTTCGCCAGGTTTCTGCCGAACTCGGTGCGTGGGTTGCAATATTACAGGATCTCTCTGGCCCAAAGATCCGCATCTCGAATGTAGAGGGCGACTTCTGCCCGATTACAGATGGCCAGACGATCAATCTCCGTTTCTCGAACGGTTCTCTCTCTAATGCAAAGGATATCTTCGTTGAACTTGTAAATCCGATGCAGGTGCTCGCTCCAGGACACCACGTCTTGTTGGCAGATGGCTTGCTTGAGCTTGAGGCCCTTGAGGTACATTCTGAACACGTCGTATGCCGCGTCGTAAAGGGCGGTCGTATCCGCTCTCGCGTCGGCATCGCTTTCCCTGATAGCAACGTTGACCTCCCCGCTACAACCAAGAAGGATCTCGCCGACCTTGAGTGGGGCATCAAGCACGGCGTTGACTATGTGGCGATCTCTTTTGTGCGCTCCGCTGAGGACATCCTCCAACTCCGCCGAATTATAAACGAGAAGGGAGCAGCTTGTGGTATAATCGCAAAGATTGAACGCAGGGCTGCCCTCGATAACATCGATGAGATCGTCACGGCATCTGATGGGTTGATGGTAGCACGCGGAGATCTTGGGCTAGAAGTTCCGCTTGAGCAGCTACCTATGCTCCAGCGTCGATTGATTGAGCTCGGAAACTTTCACGGTGTACCAGTAATCGTTGCAACACAGATGATGCACTCGATGATTACCTCCGTTCGACCAAGTCGCGCCGAGGTATCAGACATCGCAGCAGCCGTCATGGGTGGTGCAGACGCAGTGATGCTCTCTGACGAAACAGCAATCGGCGAGCACCCAAAGGACTGTGTGCAGTACCTAAGTCGTATCTCCCTGGCAGCAGAGCAAACGTTCGCCTTCGAAGAGTACAAGCTACGACTACGCAACTCTGATTCGGCAACAGTGCCTGATGCAATTGCCTATGCAGCGTGCGCGGCATCGGTAAAGACCTCCGCCGCAGCGATCATCGCGTGCACGGAAACTGGAACATCAGCGCGACTCATCGCCAAGTACAGACCACAGCAGCCGCTCTACGGCCTATCGCGCAAAGAGACCACGCTGCGGCGCTTGGCGCTCTACTGGGGCGTTAGACCAATTGCGTTCGAATCTGGCTCGAATCATACTGATGAGATCGAAACAGCGCTCAAGGCAGTACAGATTCGCGAGGAGCTACAAAACGGGGCGCGCGCGGTGGTCACTGGTGGTATATTCACCCAGGTTCCTGGCTCAACTTCGGTGCTCGAAGTACGTTCCATGAATTATCTCTAAATTAAAGAAGGATTATGGGACTTCACGACTACATCTCAGAGACCGAGGCTGCTCATCAGGCGGGAGTATCGATTAAAACGCTGCGCCGCTTCAGTGATGCTGGCTACCTGCAGGTAGAGATCGAGCCAGACGGACTGCGACTCTACTCTAAGGGCGAGCTGAATGAGATATTCGGCGCTCATAGAAGCGGTTCCGAGCAGGGCTCTCAAGAGAACCCGCAGTCAGGTCCGGGCTGCGATGCTGAATCAGCACCCCTTCAGCCCGAGCGACAATCGTGTGACAACGACCTCCCCGCGCAGCAAGCGATAACAGCTTCAGAGCAAGCGAGCGCTTGCATAGCTAGCGAACCGTGCGCTGCGACTGAGCTGGAAACTCCTGCAGACAGCATATCCCACCATGGCCGTAGTGGCGAATCATCCAACAAGGCACACGAAGAGCATGACACATCGATCTACGCTATTGAGATTCTCAAGCTTAGAAACGTCATCAGCCTTCAAGAGAAGCTCCTTGATACTAAGGACGCTGAGATAGCAGACCTGAAAGGTCAACGGGATTGGCTCAGGGCGCGGATTGAGAAGCTCGAAGAGAAGAGC
>JBIIHY010000002.1:0-26939 GCA_044235305.1 Bdellovibrionota bacterium | reverse complement strand
TGTGATGGTACTGACCAACCGTTCTTCCCCCTTCACCAAACGCCTCAGTGACGATCTGAATCCTTCCCAATCCAGCACGCGCAAACTCTATCGTCAGAAGCTCAAGAGAGCGTGCAAAGAGCGCCCTATCCTGGTCAGTGACTCTCCAGTCAAGGCGTACCTGAGGCAAGCCAAGCTCATCTTTCTTCTCCGAAAGAACTACTCGACTCTCTGGATTTGGCACCTGCTCAATACGAACCTGCATCGGCATAACAAGGGTACTTCCAATCGCCTGATCTGCGCTCGCAGACTGAGCCTCTGATTTACCACTCAGTGTTTGGGTTAATACACCTAAAGATTTTGTCAGTGGATTGTGCGGCTGCTTGGCATCACCAATTCGTAGCTCTACATTGATTCCGGGTAGCTTCTCTGCACGTTGCACAGACTCTGGTATCGTTAACGCTACTACGCAATCTTGATTGATCGCCGCGTCTCGGTAGCGCATAAAAGCCGGAAGCTTTGGGCCTGTTCCATAATATAACACCCGCGCCGCACCCTCAGTTATCGGGTGCTCCATAAAGTAGCGCCCTACAAGATCGTGCTCATTCCCAAGGCCGTGCTTCGCAGCGCCACGCGATGCAAGCAAGAGCCTTGCATTCTCAATACCCCCGCAAGCAAGCACTACCGCCTTAGCTTTTACGTAAAACGGCTTCTTACTGGCGCTTAAAACTTTAACGCGCTCCGCATACGAGGCACTAGAGTTACTCTCAATCTCAGTAACATTTGCACCTGTAATCAGAGTGGTGCGTTCGGCAGAAGCAAGCGAACGACCGAAGCGCTCTCGAAACATGAGGGCCGGATCGTTACTTCGTAGAACTCGCGTGCTTAAGTGGAATACTGTAGAACGAAGCAAAGCCTCACTATCTCCAAAGAGCAGTGGTCCTATTGGATGATGCTTAGCCTCATTTGAAATGACATCTGCAATACCAGTTATCTCAGCAGCCCTCAGATAGTATGGCTCTAAAGTCCTTCGGTCATACGGCCAACCACTGTGCGGGAGCCACTCTCTCTTTTCAAAATCGATCGCATCGAGTGGACGACACCAGCCGGTCCAGTGATTAGTGGAGCCCCCAACCTGTCGCAGCCGAGACCCCACCAAGTAGTTATCCATCGGAGTAGGAAATACATTCCCTACAACCTCACCCTTGTAAAGTTTTTGGCTACTCCAGCCGCCGTTAAACCCGCCGCCTTCGAGTACGCACACTGAAAGCTTACTCTGCTGCAACTCATGCGCGATAGTTAAACCCGCTGCACCAGAGCCAACGATACACACGTCATAAGTGAGCGTTGTTCCCTTCTCCAGTGATTCGGCGTTGATGATCATGTCTGTATTCGACTCGGCTACCCTATCGCTGAAGCTACCCCCAAAAACCGGTTGTGACAAGGCAGCCCCCTGGGGAACCCCGGCAAAACACCTGCCTACTAAGGAACTATCTGCCTCACCGGAGTTAGCGCTAGACGCAGGTTCTCAGCAAAATTGTGCGTGTTGTAAACCTTGTTCTCAATCATCCGCAGCGATTCAATGTTTTTTACTATCCATTTTTGCGGGTTTTGACTCTCTGCTATGGCTCGATCAAAGACGCCGCGACCAAAGCCAAACTGCCCTCTGATACGCAAAATGTCATGTGCCAATGGTCGTAGTCCATACTTATGCGCCGGACGGTTCGAGCGCATCTTGGTTCGACCCAAAAATGGTTCTGTCAGGCCCAGGTTATGTATGACCGGCAGAGCTTGATGGAGATATCCATTCTGACACCAGGAGTCTGATGTAATGGGGAGGCCTTCTAAAGTTTTTCCAAATCGTATCGATGTTGGGGGCACTTTTTCACCAATCGGATGAGTATCAAATAGCTGCTTTTGAGCCCCTTCCGCGTCAAAACGCCGCACAGCATCAGAGTAGGAAAGGGAAATATACGAGGGTGTCCCCCCTGACCGCCAGGGTGGCGTAAGCTGATTAAATCGCAACCGGTGTGCAGCGGCATCGCCAATAAGGTCTACCTGGTGGTTGATATCCTTCATCGGAACTCGCATCAGGGGATGGTGATCGAGCTGTCGCGGAAAATTACTGACACATAAAACTGCAAATACGAAAACATATAGTCTAGCGAGGAGCACTGATCGCTCTCTCGCACCTGCAATCAAGTGCTCAAAGAGCCCCCCTGTCGCTAGAACCGAGACGATGAACGGAAAAGCTAAATATCTAAAATGCCGGGGATCGCCGCCGATTTTTACCGCGTAAGCCACGATCGGCGCAGCCAAGAGCAACTGGACTAATCGCTCAGTGGTTCGCAACTCTTGCGAGCCGCCTTTTCGATATAGCGTGAAGAGAGCTAAGGACATCGCAGCAGCAAACGGAAGCGCATGGTACGGAAGGATGGTGTCTGCCAGATACTTTAACCCCTGCTCAATCCAGGTAAGGTCCTTGAGATAGAAAGTGTTGGGAAGTAGGTCGGCGTAGTACCACACCCGGAAGATGGCGTAACCCCCAACCGTAGTGACAAAAGACCCGATCGCCCACCACGGGAATGAAGAACCCCTGAAGTACCGCACGAAGAGGCAAAAAATACCGAAGGGAATAAAAAGTTCCTGTCTCACCAAAGGCGAGAAGCCAACCACAACCTGCAACAGCGGATTTCCAGGCCACAAGATAGCTGCTGCGTAAGCCGCTGCTGTCAGATTAACCAACGGCGCTTCGAGGCCGGAAGTAAAGTAACACGAGACAGCATAGGTAAAACTCAGATAGACGAGCGGAATGTTGAGCGACTCCTGAGAGACTTTTGCTGACATGAAGCCTCGATTCACGACGCAACATATCCACCAGAAAGCGACAAATGAGAGCACTCCCACCGCACACACTGCATTCCAGTAGTTCAGATGCAGCGCCCGCAAGGCGATCAGCACCGCTGCCCAGACCGGCGAAGAGAAACCCTCAACGTATTCACCGGGGTTCCATACCAACCCACGGCCGTGAACTACAAAGTTGTCCACATACCTAAAGTAAACGTAAGCATCGTCCATCAGCCAGGCGTAACAGTAGACCAGTAGAGCGCCACCGATGAGACAGAGCCACTCGGTTGGCGAAGGTTTGAAGAGCCAGCTCTGGGGTCCACGAGAGGAGGAAGATGGATGATTTTCTTCGCTCTTTTCCATGATGCAAAAGCCTTACTGATTCGGTCTTATAAGGACGGGGACGGTACCCCTCTTTTGACGGAGAGTCAATTCAGACCCCAAACAGCCGCCCCAAAGTCTTGCTCCAAGTCGGCATAGAAAGTATCCTTTCTACTGGTGAGTGTGCTGCCACATGCAGCGTATAGAGGGTTCATCGTGAAGCGCTATTCTTCTTGGGGTCGTTTTCCCGCATCAAAGCCACGAGAAACGATTTCCACCCACGCTCCAACCTACTCGATCCCGAGTAATGACAACGGCCTATTTTTACTGGCTCGTGGGCTCGGTAGAAGCTACGGCGATAGCTGCCTTAACAACGACCACGTTGTTATTGATACGAGCAAGATGAGCAGCCTACTCGAGTTTGACGAACATACGGGTGTGCTTCGAGCTGAAGCCGGATTAAGCCTAGCCCAAATCCTTGAGTTCAGTGTTCCCAAAGGATGGTTTATCCCGGTCTCACCGGGTACCAAGTTTGTCACTCTCGGTGGCGCGGTAGCAAACGATGTGCACGGTAAAAATCACCACCTCGCTGGCACCTTCGGGTGTCATGTGCGTGGACTCGGTCTTTTACGCTCAAGCGGTGAGTTTCTTGAGTGTTCGCCAAATCAGAATCGCGAGCTTTTTTGCGCTACCGTTGCAGGGCTCGGGCTAACAGGGCTCATCACTTGGGTAGAAATACAGATGATCCGTATAGCCTCCCCATTTCTCACAACGCGCTACACTCGATTCCAGAACCTGGATGAATACTTCCAACTCTGCGAGCAAGAGGAGAAGGAGTTTGAGTACACGGTTGCCTGGGTGGACTGTACCTCTGAAGGACCACGGCTCGGGCGTGGTATCTTCATGGCGGGCAATTTCACTAACGCCAACAGAAAGACTCCAACGTCGGCCCGCTCAATTACGTTTCCGTTTGAGGCTCCCTCCTGGTTCCTAAATTCCTTCGCTGTCCGTTCGTTCAACACGCTCTACTACAACCAGCAGCTTCGACGTGTGAAGGAAAGCATTAGACACTATGAGCCCTTCTTTTATCCGCTCGATCGCGTACTTGAGTGGAATCGCATGTATGGGCAGCGCGGCTTTTTTCAGTATCAACTCGTTGTGCCTCTCACTGATGGCGGACGAGCGATAAAGGAAGTCTTCAAGCGCGTAGCACGGTCAAAGCGCGCATCGTTTCTTGCGGTCCTTAAAACGTTCGGTGCGATGCAATCTCCCGGGATGCTCTCGTTTCCTCGGCCAGGATTTACACTGGTTCTCGATTTTCCAAATGACGGCGCTAAGACATTTGAGCTCATGAACTCGCTCGATGAGATCGTGCGCTCGGTGGGTGGGGCGATAAATCCTTCGAAGGATGCGCGGATGCCACAGGACCTGTTTGAGGCTGCGTATCCTCGCCTGGCTGAATTTGAGCGTTACATCGACCCGCGGTTCTCATCTTCATTTTGGCGACGGGTCCGGCAGAAAGCTGCTTAATAGCGGCGCACTCTCGAACTGCATCCATCAGACTTGCTAAAATCGCTCCAACAAGCTGATTTGGCTAGCTTTATTAATCAAGCACTGCTCGAGTAAAGCCCCTCAAACGAAATTTGAGTAGCTAAAGACAAATCAGTATTGTTCCGACAGTATCTCGGGCTAAGAGGAAGCACACCGCCTCTTTCACGCTTGTGCTAGTAGACATAGGCGAACTGCCCGAGTTTCTGCGAACGGGTTCGAGAATGAAGTTCTTAAGTATATTTCTCATTGCTGCTAGTTCGATCCTCATCATAAGTCGACACGCCTTTGCGTGTCCGCCCGTACATGGATTCCCAGACTACAACTGCGACGGCGTGTTCACGATCTCTTTTTTCGGGGATAGTATCGTCAGAGGTCGCACCGATCCATTGTATGATGGACGCAATGGGTCCGTACCGCTGCGATTACACAATCGCCTAAAGCAAATTATTCCTCGCGGTCAATTCCAAGTGCTCAATTTTGGGACGCCGGGAATCACCTGCAGAGCTTTAAGAAGCAAGTTTCGTTCATCTGTAAAACGGAATACGGCGGGCGTTGCCAAATCCGATGTCACCGTCTTGAGTTGCGGAATAAATGATTACTTGCATTCCGTTACTCCGGAGGCCTCCTTCTTCCACCTACAGCAGATGCAACTATTTGGACAGGAGCGGGGAATCTTTTCTTTAGTCGCAAATGTCTCCCAGACAGGAATTGGACCACTTCAAAAATGGATCAACAAACTGAATAGCAAGGTAAAGGGACTGGGTGGCCAGATTCGCTTTGACCTTCTTAATCCCAGAACGATGTTGGTAGCTGATCGCATTCACCCAAACAAGCGGGGGTTTGATTTCATGTTTGCTTCTTTCTTCTCGTTTCTGACGTGGGAGAATTTTGTGACGCTCGGTGCAGACGACCTCCAACTCAGCGATCGGGATAGTGATGGGGTGTATGACTCGTTCGAGGTTAAAAAGTTTGCAACCGACCCGTCGGCCGCTGATACCGATGGCGACCTACTAAGCGACGGGGCAGAAATATTCACGTATCGGACGAATCCTATGGCAGCGGACAGCGACTCCGACGGTTTTAATGACCGTGTTGAGATTGAAAATGGGACCGATCCGAACAGCGGGGACCGCGCCGGTTTGTAGACAAGGCTCAGGCTACGTTTGGTTTCTTCAGACGAAAGGACGCTATCAAATTGTTGTCTTTCGAGCGCCACTCGCGCCAAACAGAAACAGCTGTTGCTTTGCGGCGGGTTAACTAAGAGCGATACTAGGTTATTTACTCTCAGAACGCGCTAGACTCTCCAGCACCCGCTCAGGAAACCCAAATCCTGCCCGCTCAAGCACCGCCTCGTTTATCTCAATCACCACGAGGTCGCGCGCCTTCAATTCGTTCCAGACGTTGTAGCGACTATGGTCGAAATTCTTTCCTCGCGAAGAGGGGTGCTTCGTCCGCCTATGAAAGTAATACAGAAACTCTTGATTGCTTAATGCACCGCTATTATCAAATTGCCGCATCAACTCCCAACAGAAGCTCGACCCTATTGTGAGCAGCCGCCACGGTCGTGCATCCTCTTGTTGAATTCTCTTGGCCTGCACTCTTGGGGCCGGTCGATGAAAAGGAGCCTCGTACCACAGGTTAGCTAGCCGCAAGAGGTCTGAATCGTGATACGCGGGCCTATCGTGATTCCCTGTTACAACGCATTCAAAACCTGCTCTGCCCTCACTAGCACCAGCCTGTTTCAAAATCTCTGAAGCTACTAGACACCCACCAACCTCATTCCAGTGAGTACCAATCGGTGAGAACATCGGGACCTGTAGCTCGCTTTCTTTTCGCTTGAGCAATTCAAATCCATCGATGAACGGAACGCCCTCCCTTTGCAAGGCCGCAGTCATAAATGTACGCGTATCAAACCTTTGCTCTGCATCTGCTATGCGATACCTCGCCGGTACGATATCAGGGTAGAACGAAGGCTTGTTAGGGCTTATGACCAATACAAATTTTATACCGCGGGTATGTAGGTAATCTTGAAGAGCCTTAAGTTTCTTTACGACTGCTTCAAGTTGCTCTGGTTTTGGAGTACGTAGCCGATTCAAATCTCGCAAATAGAGATATTCTATAAGGTGGCCCTGCTCTCCGAGAATCACCGTCGAGTGTGGATTGGAAGATACAGAGTTAAAAAGGAAGTAGTTCAATTGATTATCGGCCTTAACCAAACTAGTAAGGAGCCCAGCGCGCCTCTTAAAGGCTTCCTCTGCGTAGCCTTGAGCTCGCTGATCCAGAAAATGGTCAATCGTTAAAGCCATAGGCTTTTGAAGGTGTTGCTCCCCTGCTAGCCCAGCTCCCCCCATTCCTCCGAGGTAAAGAAGCCCCGGTGCCAAAAACGCACAACAGATAGCTATCAAGATAATAGTGCGGATACGCTGCAACATGGCGACTAGAACCTAAAATAGAGAAAAGGCGTGAAGCCTCGCGCGGCCAGAAAAGCAGTAGAAAGAAAGAGCAGTAGAAACATTACAATCCCATACGCTGCCAGACCCCGTACCGATGCTGGAAGGTCTAGCGTGATGGGCTCTATCGTAAGGCGAGGAACGAAACACAGGAGAGCTGCGATACCCATCACGTACATAGCGCGAGTATTCATTAAATCAGCGGCGGCAACAGTGAGTAACTGCGTAGGCCCATCTAGCGCCACCATACGCGCCATGTAGCCTAAGGCAGCCGAGAGAGAATCAGAACGGAATAGCACCCACCCAAACATAACAATCACAAACGTAATCGCCACATTTAGAGCTGTGGGTAGTTTCTGTGATACTCGAGCCCAAAAGAGGCGATCGCACACAATAAAAAACCCGTGATATATACCCCAGACGATGAAATTCCAGGCTGCGCCGTGCCACAACCCAGAGAGTAGGAACACCAACCACAGATTTGCATATGTCCTCACTGTTCCGTGACGATTACCCCCCAGCGGAATGTAGACGTACTCGCGCATAAAGTTTGTCAAAGAGATATGCCAGCGACGCCAAAATTCAGTGATGTTGGTAGAGAGATAGGGGCGCAGAAAGTTTTCTTTAAAATGGAATCCGAACATCCAGCCTAAACCTATCGCCATATCCGAGTAACCGGAGAAATCGAAATAGATCTGAAACGTGTAGGCCACTGCACCCACCCATGCCCAGGAGGTCGTAAGCATTGGAGCTTTTATCGCAAAAACTGCATCAGCCACCGTACCCATCGCGTCTGCAATCAGCACTTTTTTACTGAGACCTACGATGAAACGAAAAGCTCCCGCCACGAAGAGGCTTTGCGTTGACTCTCTACGAACTATCTCGTGAGCCACATCTGCATAACGGATGATAGGACCAGCGACCAACTGAGGGAAAAAGACTACATACAGCACGTAATCAGCGAGTCGTGTAGCTTGATGCACCGTGCCACGATACACATCGACCAAGTACGATACTTTGTGAAACGTAAAGAAAGATATCCCTATCGGTAACAGTATTTCGGTCCACTGCACCGGCGCTTGTCCAAACAAGCCCAGCGCCCTGTTCCATTCCGCCACAAAAAAGTTCATGTACTTAAAGTACGCAAGTAACGCCACGTTTAAGGTCAGTGCGACCGTAAGGTAACGAGCACGAGACGTATCCGACAGCGACCCCGGGGCGAGCCGTTTGCCAAACCAGTAGTCTACGCAGCAGCTCAAAACGAGGGGCACTACCATGGTGGGGGCACCCCATGCGTAAAAAAGGAGGCTCGCTGTTAAAAGGATTGGATTACCAAAGCGCTTTGGTAGGCTGAAATACGCGATGCAAACAGTCGGCAGGAAGATGAAAAGGAATATAAATGAGCTAAATACCACTGTAGCTTTTTTCTTTAGCGATAAGCTGGTCCCCGGCCTGCGCTGTCAACGCCTGCGATTGAGCTCCACACTACTATATCGGTGGGGTGATGGGAACAATCAGGGCCACGTAACTGCCTGGTCAATTCTCCGATGATGGCGTACCGTTTCGTGTACTAAACACTGAGGCGCGGAAAACGCGGACGGGGATATTAAAACGCAGACCACGTTCCCTGTTCAGTGCGACTGACGCCCGTCATGCACACTTTGGCCCGAATCTCATAGACACTTTCAGGACCTGCTATCGCGCAGGTCATCGACTTCCCGAAGGCGATAGGCTCGTGACTCTATGAAGATGTGCGTGGCCAATGTATTTTTTGCAATGATCGCTTTTTGCGGAGCGCTTGGTATCCCTGCCCTCTCAGCAGCCGACTCATCAAAGACCGAGTTAACTACATCAGCTCGTCAGGCGTTGCAGGAGTTGTGCAAGACAACCCCGGCTGCTGCCGCACTCAATGAGAAAGCGGCTGGTGTACTGGTGTTTCCAAGGATCCTTAAAGGTGGATTTATCATCGCTGGGCAGTATGGAGAGGGTGTGCTCTTTAAGCACAAAAAAGCTGCTGGTTACTACAACTCTGTGTCGGCTTCATTTGGCTTCCAAGCCGGGGCGCAGAAGTTCGGATACGCACTCTTTTTTATGACAGAAGACGACCTGCGATACTTAAGCGCGTCGCAAGGGTGGGAAGTTGGGGCGCTGCCTAGCTTAACGGTAGTAGATGTAGGAGTTGCGCGTTCTCTCTCAACAACGACGGCACAAAAAGGGATGTACGCGTTCTTCTTTGGACAGATGGGGCTTATGGGAGGGCTATCGCTTCAGGGGACAAAAATTACGCGGATACATCCTGATGGCGACTAGCCTCAGCAGGTCGAAGGGTGCAAATGAGATCTTTGTACCTCTCGCGGATTCCGCAAGCCGCACATAACTATTCGCTTCCTTCCACCCAGAGGAACAACAATTACGTTACCCAAACATAACATGCGTTGAAGGATAGATTGAATCGTTTTGATCTCTTGAATGTGGCTCGAGTCCAGTCGGAACGTTAACCCCCCATCCACTCAATCTTAATTGGCCAGCTCAACAATAGTGACCAGTGCTCCTAAAATGCTCGGCTTTTAAGGTACTTAGCCACGTATTGGAAAGATGGGCCATGAAGGTGGTATAATCCGACGACTGTTTTTTAGAGTCGTTAGTGATGCTTGCAGTTGCCGCAAAAGTTTCAGCTCCGCCCCGTGCTACCCTTGTACGAGTTTATCCAGTGCCAGGCGGTTTGGGGAAGGATGAACCAACGATTACCCGCAGAGCCATGCTGTGGTCACTGGTGCTGCACCTAACTATCGCCCTCACGGGTATTGTGGGAATGTGGGCAAGCCAGGACGACCGCATAGCCACGCCACATTCAATCGATGCCACTATCATTCCGCTTTCTGCTTTTGAGACACAGATTCCTCGGGGTATACCTCAGCCGGAGCAATCTGCTCACCCTATCCCACCGAAGCCAATGGAGAAGACGGTTCAGCGAGCCGCAGAAAGGTCGGCGAAAGTCGTTACGGCAACCAAGGATTCCAGCCAGATGATGCCATCCAATCAATCACCTACTTCTCTCACAGAAGTAGCCGCAACTAGATCCAATAGTGGGCCAGTTGGCGAGCCTAACTCATCTTCATCGGAGCCGGCTCGACTGAGTTATCAAGACATGGTTGCAACGAAGCTAGCTCAAGCAAAACGGTACCCTGAACGTGCGCTAAGAAAGAACGTCAACGGCGATGGAGCTATTCGGATTCAAATCTCATCAAACGGAGACGTATCGCACTTTGAGATAGTCCAATCGACTTCATCAACTATTCTGGATGAAGAGTTAAAGGATATGGTCGAGCGCGCATCCCCGTTTCCGCCATTCCCGCCGGATATGCGGCGCGACACGTTAGCTGTTATTGTCCCTGTATCATTTCGCTTAGATCGCGCGTTGTAGCCCAAAATTTCCCCCTTTTGCAGGCACTCATTTTTTCCTAGACTCCACGGAACTTGTTTCTTTCCGCACGCCGCGCGGTCACTTATTTGGCCAAGAAAAACTAAATGCTCAAGGTACTTGAGCTAAGGTGGTTTAAACATGGCTCTAAGCTGGGTAACCGACCTCCGGTCGGGTCACGCGACCGGTCCCCGCATTAAAGATTATGTGGGGCTATCTAACAGAATGGGAGGAAGTGCCCTATCACAACCCCCTTCCGCTGAGCGCAGTGGGAGCAGATATCGCTCACGCACAGATGCGGGGCTACCTTCACCTGGTCAAATAAATGTCTCCCGTGAGTTTGCGCGCGGCCATTTCTTGGAGCAGCTTGCCATAAAAGAGAGGCCTCTAAGCGTTGGTGAAGTGCGTGCAATATTACAACACCCAACGATTAAGCTAACCCTTAGCGGATATAAGAACGGGATAGTACCTGCTTCGCCGAATCCTGAATCAAGTTACAGCCGCTTCTTCTGGGTGCGGGATGGAGTTGCATGCAATACCGCGCTTGCCTGGAATGGTATCAGCGATCGTGCGGCAATGTCGATTACGGCGATGGCGGAGAATTATGCAAGTGCTGAGCAGCGCGGACGGTTCGTCTCTTTCGTTCTCGATGCAGATGCTCAATCGAGGCTGCGAGCCCATCGTGACGTACCGCTTATACGGCTAGCGATTAACAGTGAAACAGGCGCGCTTGGCGGCGAGATAATCCAGCCCGATGGCTCGGTAACCTCCTCGTTAGATTGGGGGCACTCACAGATCGATGCCCTCGGAGCATTCTTCTGGCAGGTATTCCACTTTGCGCGCGCGCATGCTGTGCACGGCTCTCCGCCCGTTATTAATATGAAAGAGCTGCAGGCTGCTCTTCTCAAGGTGAATCCTGACGAACGGATCGAGAGCATCTTCGTTGTCATGCTTAAAGGGATGCAGAAGTTTGGGTTTAACACCGCACCGTGCTTTGGTGCCTGGGAGGACACACGTGCTGTCTCACGAGCCTCAAGTAACGCGCAGTGCCTGGCCGGTTTTCTGGCGATGAAGAAGTGGCTTGAAGAAGAGCGACGGGCCGGTGTACGTGAGGCTCCCCTTAAAACTGTGCCAGGTGATGGCATACCCGAGAAGGAGGCTTTTGACTACCTTCTTCACTTGGTTGATAGCTGCATTACTCTTGCGCGTACCTCATTAAATTTACGCATTCCCGATTTCCCAAGCGCCCAGGCACGCGAATGTGACATTCAAGGACTAGAGAAGGACGCTGCTCTCCTCTTCGCTCTTTATCCGATTGAGATCGGACTCTCTGAATTTCAACGTGACGCTATCTTGAGAACAGTGTATCCACTGATGGGGGAAGTTGGATTCAAACGGTTTCCAAATGACCCCTATGTTGGTGGCGGCTACATTAACCAGGCTCATCCGCACTTTATGGCTGATACCAGCCACAAGGATTTCCGGCCCGCTGAATGGGGTTTATTTGATGCAATTCTCGCCGCTTACTATTTCCGTTGCTACACAAACAGTGGCGGCCTCGATGACGAGGCGTATTACCTGGGAGATAGGCACGTCAAGCGTGCAATACTCACGTTAACACCGCGGGACTACGCCTACAAACTTCAGACCAACGGCGCACAGGTACGCATTCCACCAGGCTCAGCGCCAGAGGCGTGGTCGTATCACCCATCGCTAGGTGGTTGGGTACCTGTACATAACTCTCCGCTCAACTGGGCGACCTCGATGCTAAGTCTCGCTCTCGAGCGAAACTTGCTGGCATCTGTTATGCATGCGCGAGTGTCGAAGCCGGTTGCTGTTTCTTTTGGCGATGGGAGCTAGAAAATTTACAGTTGATGAGCAACGAGTGGTGATAATCGGATGATTGCACCCACACATCCCCTACGCCGACTCGTCATCCTCTTCAACGATAGTCATATCCATCGAGCGTACAAGCTTTGACACGCCAAACTGTGGCAACGCAGCAGCATAACGGCCCCACGTTACAAGACACAGGTTCTCTTCAGCGCGAGTGACAGCAACGTAGAGAAGGTTGCGCCCGTACTCGTTCGTCCCGTAGTTTTGGTTGCTTGGGTTCCACAGCAATACCGAGAAGAACTCAAGCCCTTTGACCTGCTTTACATCGGTCACAAGGATCCCTTCCTCAAAAGAGAAGGAGTACGCATCCCCAAGGCGCACAAGCGGACCAAATGTTGGCTGAAGCATCTTGTAAGCAAACTTTGCTTCTTCTGGAGTGGCACAGATAACCGCGGTTACCATCGTTGGATACAGCTCAACAGCTTTACTGAGCCACTTGAGCACGTACTCGATGCCGTGCGCCTCGTTGCGGCATTTAAACCAGATGGGCGTTCTACCTGTTCGTCCGCCCTTCACTCCTGCGCCCTGCTGAATGTGATTTGCGAGCCGCATTATCTGTTGCGTCGATCGGTAGCTGACCTCAAGCGAAACGTACTGCGACATCTCCCCGGTAAAATTCCAGTGCTTTCGTAATCGCTCCCACCCGGGAAACGAGCCGTGTTGGTCGATGTTTTGCGAAGTGTCGCCAACGAGGGTCAGATCCTTGTGGTGTTTTACTGCGCCAATGACGGTTGATAGCTCAACGGGTGAGAGGTCCTGTACTTCATCAACGAGAATATGCCCGTATGTACCAAACTCACCCTTCTCGTTAACAAGTCCTCCTGCCCTCAACTGGCACGCGCGCAGCAAAAGCGCGTCATCGCTCCAATCATACGTATCCGATGCAAATTGCGCGGTGGTCCATTCAAGAGTTTCACGAACGGTCTCGCGATTTATCAGCCGAGTTTC
Organism: Bdellovibrionota bacterium; assembly: GCA_044235305.1. Taxonomy (GTDB): domain Bacteria; phylum Bdellovibrionota_C; class UBA2361; order UBA2361; family OMII01; genus OMII01. The sequence goes on along the minus strand of JBIIHY010000002.1, from coordinate 13,526 downwards.
ATCTGCCTCAATAAGTGCATCTGCTCGCTGAAGCACAGCAAGGATGTCTTGCTTTAGAGACTCAAGGGTGCAGGAGGTTGCCTTCGGTATCGTCGTACAGTGTTTCTCGAGTGCCTTGAGCAGTGCGAGCGAACGCTTAATTCGTTGAACCGCCGCTGGGGGAGGTGCTAGTGGGCGGTTGAGCGAGAAGTCTTGCGACGGTTGGAGCTTCTTAAGGGTTCGAGCAGCCCACTCATGGTACGTACGTACGCCGATTCCCTTAATCCCGGCCGATGGTAGGGAATTTTCAACGTACCGTCGCAGTGCTGGACTTAGCATCAGAAACACGCACTCATTGGGTTGCAGCGGGGAGTTCTCGTTGTGCAAAAGCCAGGCAAGACGATGTATTGCTACGGTTGTCTTGCCCGACCCCGCCACACCCTGAATGAGGATAGCCGTATCTGCATCAACTGTGATTGAGCGAAACTGCTCAGCCGAGATAAGCGAGAGGATCTCTGGAAGTTGGCTATCGGTTGTCTTTCGGCGGTGAGCGTTGCCGGAAGTAGCCTCCCAGGAACCACTTTTAGGATTCCAGTAAAATGTGCCGAAACGATTATGAACCGCCTTTAGGTTGCCACGCTCTACATCGATGCGGTTGCGGAGAGTTACAGTTCCGGAGCGCTCACGACCGAGGATCTCCTCGAGGTAACTATCGCCCTCTTTGTACTCGTAGTAGAGCTTTGAAATCGGGGCTTTTCTCCAATCTATTATTCGAAGGTCTGGGTTAGCTGAAAAACCTAGCTTGTATTCGATTACTCGCGTGGAATCATTTTTATCGTCCTCTTCCAGAACGATGCGAGCAAAGTAGGGATTCTCTAGTTGCTTTTGTAAAACTTCTATCTCTTCACGTTTGGAATCCTTGAGTCCATGAGAGACGGCCTCATCGGAAGCGAGGAGCGCTTTATCTTCTGCGCGCCGCGTTTCGTGAATTTCAGCCGTTAAAGCACGCGCACGCTGATTCTCGTGATACAGCCGGTCTTCGGCGGTTGCGACCTGAGCCGTGATGGCAGATACGACGCCATTGAATATGGTCTCCTCTGCCTGTAGGCTTTCATGTTCTTGGGGCGTCAAGGACATAGCTAAAAGGGGTGAGGATAGACGGATTTGGCTTGGGAGATCAATTGGTAGCCAGCCAACGCTTGCTGGCGATTCGCACTCGTTCGCTATGGGTGCGAACTGTGTGTGGGAGGAGGGGAAAGTTAAGTGGCTGCCGCAGCGCCCTTTGAGAGCCCCACTTTTACCGCTAGTCCTACTAATGCTGCTCCCATAATCCGGTCAAACCAGTGCCCCTGACGCATAATCAACGCGCGCAGCGGACCGTACGAGAAACAGTGCGCCACGAAAGCAAACCAGAGTGCAGTGGCAAAAACCATCCAGAGCCCGTAGCCGAGCTTGTTCATGCTCGATGTCACTGGAGATATCACCACCGTGAACAGCGCCAGGAAGAAGAGAGTAGCTTTTGGATTAAGCGCATTGGTGAGAAATCCCCTCCAGAAGAGCGTGGCGTTGGTAAGAGGGCGCGTACTGTCGATTTTTACATCCGCCCCCTCTGCTGCGGGCGTATCCGTGGTCGCGCGGGCGCGAAGCCCTTTTATGCCCAGCCAGAGCAGGTAGAGCGCGCCAAGGTACTTTGCGATTGAGAACGCCACCACCGAATGCGCAAACAACACCGCCAGACCAAGCAAGCAATAGGTGATATGCACCAGCAGCCCTGAGGCTATCCCTATGGCAGTAACCACCCCAGCGCGCCTTCCACCTAGTACGCTCTGCTGCACCACGACGGCGAAATCCGGGCCAGGGCTCATGACCGCCAAAAGATGTACTATCGCGACTGTGAAGAACTCGCCCATGGAAGGAATAGTAACCATCGCTTCGGGTGTTATCAAGGGGAGCGGGTTTTTCGCAGAAAGATGGGAGTGAAGTCTGGGAGCGAAGCGAAGGATGGAAGATCCGAGCTCTTTTAACTGGCTCCTGGCATATCGGGCATATCGCACTAAGAGCACATGCTTTCTCACCCCTCCCATAACCATCTAGAAGTACAGATTCTTCATAAGTGCCCGCATATGTTCAAGGTCGCCCCTCCCCATCCGACAATGCCTCAGGCAATTTTACCCTCTCGCGACAAGGTTCTACTAGAATTTACCCGACAACCTAGCGACCCACTCGCCCGGGAATATTTTGAAACACAAGGCCTTACCCAAGCTGCTGCCCTAGAGTGCAACGCTCTGGCCGCGCGAACGCCGGTCTCAGTGGGCCGAACATGCTATCTGTACATTCAAGACGCACAGAATAGGTTTCGTACACGGATTAAACTTAAGGGCGCCGCGGGACTAGAAGCGATGTGTCTTAAGGAAACTGGAGAGAGAACAATCGGTGTAAGAGCACCGGCACCACTAACTCCTTATAACGCTGACCGGAAGATCCTGCATCTCGGCTTTGATCCTAAAGCAGCCCCTCTGACACTAACGCTGATCCCTGAAGCACCTAAAGCTTATATGAGTCTCACACAGCAAGGCGCTGAGCGAGAGTATGATTGTATGGCTCGGCTTTCGAAACTGGGCCTCGCGGAAGTGCCCATCTTTGCAGCACAGCGCATTCGAATGGCGGCCGGTGACCAAGGAAAGGTTCCTGAGTTTGACTACCAGGGGCGTACGACCGGAGTAACGGCATCATTGTTCCCGTTTGAATCGCGTTTTGTATTCGACTATCTCCAGTTCGCACTCTTTGCTGTAGGAGAAAGGCTTATCATGTTCAGAGAAGAGGCTGCTCATGAAACGCATACCTTAGGCGATGATCCGCTGTCAGTAGTTTCATCCGCAATCGATATCTACTCACGCATGGCGCGCGCAAAACGTGACTCGATCATTGAAGGACTCGTGGCTCGTCACAATGGAGGCCCTAATAACTTCATACTTCATAAAGGGCGTGACGTGCGTCTTGCGGATCTTGACTCGGCACTGACGCTTGAAACAGTAGATCACTCCCAGTGGGGAGCGCACATGCTTAGAGACTTTACGCGCGATCTTATGCGGGCCCTGCAATACATTACATTTGCAGCAGGCAATGACATCATTTTTAGCAAACTGCAGGACGATTCGCTGCCGCTTTTTAAACCTATTCTGCAGGGATTTTACGGAGATCTTGCAACTCCGGATGCTCTGCAGCGCGCGGCTAACGAAGTGCGCGACGCGTACCTAGCGTTAATTGCAGCCCATAGGGACTCCATCGCACAGATACAGGACTCTCACTTTCTAGTTCAGATAGGAGAATACCACAAATCAGCAGTTGAAGCGCTGTATCAACGAACCAGCAAATTACTGTGCCCGCTCCATACAGACGTTTTTGCGGCGCTCTATAATTTGCAGCGTTCAAGCACGGTACTTTGCCAGCGTGGATTTTCTCTTCCTGATTTAGGAAAGACAGGAGAGGAACTTAAGCAGCATTTTAGAGCAGGCGTAACTGCATTCGGGCGAACTCTTTAGCAATTAGGTATTCCGCTGCCGATGCGTATGCTTTGCTGCCTCGATCTTTGAGCGTGACTTGCCGCGCTTTTTGGACGCTCGGTCGGCTTTACCCATCCCCTTAGCTGCACCTGAATTTTTTGCCATCTGTGACTCCTGTACTGTCATGCGGTGTGTACAAGAACCGTAACCGGCAGTGAAGCGACTAGGTATGATCTACTTTAGCAATCGACTGCTGTCGGTAGCTAGGCGCTGCAGGTACTGTCCGTAGGAGCTCTTCTGGTACTTTTCAGCTAGCGCTGCAAGCTCTTCACGCGAGATGAATCCCCTAATAAAAGCGATCTCTTCAACGCAGGCTACCATCAAGCCCTGCCGCTCCTGGAGCGTCTGGATAAAGTTACAGGCTTGGAGCAACGACTCGTGCGTACCCGTATCAAGCCACGCCATGCCTCGACCGAGACGCTCGACCGCCAACTGGTTCCTCTCTAGATAGGCGATATTTACATCTGTTATCTCAAGCTCGCCTCGAGGCGATGGCTTAAGGTTGCGGGCAATATCAACAACTGAATTGTCGTAGAAGTAGATACCCGTCACCGCATAATTTGACTTAGGATTCTTGGGCTTCTCGACAAGACCAATCGCCTTGCCATCTTTATCGAACTCAACAACTCCATACCTTTCGGGATCTTTGACTCGATATCCAAATACTGTGGCCCCAGATGTCCGCAACGCTGCGCGTCGAAGCTGCTCAGCAAAACCGTGTCCATAAAAAATGTTATCTCCCAGTGCCAAAGCAACTGAGCTATCGCCGATAAAATCTTTTCCAATTATAAATGCCTGCGCGAGACCATCAGGCGAAGGTTGTTGAGCGTATGAGAAGCTTACACCCCATTGAGAGCCATCGCCGAGTAATCTTTGAAATGCGGGCTGATCCTGAGGCGTCGATATGATCAATATCTCGCGAATCCCAGCAAGGAGCAGGGTCGAGAGCGGGTAGTAGATCATCGGCTTATCGTAAATCGGGAGTAGCTGCTTACTGACAGCAACCGTTATTGGATGAAGCCGCGTGCCAGAGCCTCCAGCTAAAATTATACCTTTCATAAAAATCTCACCCCAAGAGAGCCGCTACCGTGGCGACTCACTATGTACACATCTGTGACCCTTGCGGTCATACCGCTCCAGAGCATACCCTCTAATGAATGAACGCTAAACTCCTGTTCTTTGTTTTTCTGCCGATCTTACTCATCTTTTCGGTATCCCCTCCCCCCGTTCACGCTGACTCGCTCAACTTGGCAGCCCTCCTCAAGAACGGCTCAGCGCGGGTTGAAACGACCTCTGGTAAAGCCCTCTTAACGTATAGGGAGGATGAACCGTTCGTTCCGGCATCAATACTCAAGATTGCAACTGGATTTTGTGCCCTAGAGGAGCTAGGGACGGATTTTACCTTCAAGACCCCCTTCTTCACCGATAATAAAGGCACTCTGTACGTTAAGGGCTCAGGCGACCCAGGTCTTGTCTCAGAGGAGCTTGCCGCTATTAGCAAAGAGCTGGCCTCTCGTATCACGGCAGTGAATCGGATTGTTATCGATCCCTCACTCTTCGCACCGGACCTTGACCTTGATGGCGTAGCCAATTCGCTAAACCCATATGATTCGCGAAACGCCGCTTTTGTCGGGAACTTCAGCACAGCATACGTTACACGCAGAAAAAACGGTGCAATCGAAAGTGCCGAGCCACAAACCCCCTTAACGCCCCTATCGAGGAAAGCTGCTCTGAATCTTAGAAGAGGCGCAACGGAACGAATAAACCTCGGTAAAGATTGGAAATCGGGGGCCTTGTATGGGGGTGAACTACTCGCTGAGTTTCTGCGGCGTGCCGGAGTTCGGGGACGTCTGCAGGTAGAGATTGGTCACATCCCCACCGATGCGCGTCCAGTGTTTACCTACCGTAGTTCGCAGCTACTTTCAGAAATGGTGCGCGGAATGCTCAAATTCTCAACTAATTTCACCGCAAATCAGTTATTCTTAACTCTCGGCATCGAAAGGTACGGAGCTCCTGCAACCGTTGCTAAGGGACAGAGAGCACTTAGGGAGTGTCTTGAACGCCGCGCTGATTGGCGAAACTTCGCGATTGAAGAAGGGTCAGGCCTCTCAAGGAAAAATGCGGTCTCAGCACGACTTATGACTAAACTTCTAAAGCAATTCTCCCGCTACCAAGAGCTTCTCGATGAACAGCAGGGCTTCCAAGCAAAAACTGGTAGCCTCAACGGTGTTAACTCGTTGGCCGGTTACTTTGATACACCACACGCAGGTCAGGTGAGGTTTGCAATTATTATCAACAGCCAGGTACCGCACCTCTACAAATTTTCTGTAGCTAATAAGATTCGGGAGCACCTGACCGCGCAAAAGATAATCAAATGAGTGCTGAAGTTCAGCGACAACTTGCACGAAATATCCCGCTTGCTGCTGCCCGCTCTTTCTTCACGATGTTTCTCATCGTCATACCGATCCTCGTTCCCTACTGGAGCTCCCTCGGTTTGTCGCTTCATGAGGTGTTTGAGCTTCAAGCACTTTTTAGTTTAGCTGTAGCGTTCTTTGAGATTCCGACCGGGTACGTTGCTGACCTCTGGAGTAGAAAGGCTTCGCTACTGCTGGGCGGTTTCATCAGTGGCTTAAGCTTTACTCTACTACCTTTTGCAACTAGCTACGAATCGCTAGCGCTGTTTGAAATAGTGATTGCCTTGGGAGCTAGCCTCTCTTCAGGTGCCGATATCGCGCTGGCGTATGACTCCATTCCACCAAGTGCAAACCGTACCAAGATAGTGGGACAGATTAATCAGTGGGATTTACTCGGGGAAGGAATCGCCTCACTCGTAAGCGGAGTGCTTGTGATGTGGTCGTTTTCCACAGTTTTATGGGCGCAGGCCGTTGTGGGCTGGGGGCCGTTTATCATCTCGCTTTTCTTGATAGAGCCCCCAATTGAGCGGATGAAGCACAGATCGCACCTATCGAACTTTATGAGCGTGGTTAAGCATATACTCGTTGATACCTCACTCGTACGACTTATTTTTTTAAACTCCCTGGTGTGGGGACTTTCAAGTTTCTTTATCGTATGGCTCTTGCAGCCGTACTGGACGCTGCATCAGGTGCCACTTAGTTACTTCGGGGCAATGTGGGCAGCGCTGATGTTCGTAAGTGCGTTTGTGAGCAAATATGCTCATCGGATTGAGTCAGCCCTAGGCGCCTACAATACCTTACTCGTGCTAGCGCTTGCATCATGCTTTGGGTACTTCCTAATGGCTGCTAACTTTGCACTTATTGGTATTATCGCTGGCGCTCTCTTTTACATAAATCGGGGCCTAGCATCTGTCATCCTAACTGACGCCTTTAACTGGAAGATCCCCTCCACATTTCGTGCAACAGCAAACTCGATGCGAAGTTTAGCTTTTAGGCTTAGCTTTGGGGTCTTTGGTCCCCTGGTGGGACTGTGCGTTGAAGCGCGGGGACTTCCGACAACACTCTTTATCCTCGGCTGCATCTTTAGCGTCTGTGTTGTGGTGCTGATGCTTCCGCTCTGTAAGAGGATTGAGGAGCTGCGGGTTGAGTATATCCCGGAGTGATGGTTGAGGCTGCTACTTTTTAGGGTCAGTAGGAATAATCATTAGAATGGCTAGGCTTGGGCCTCTGAGCTGCTCAAAGAAATTCTGTTGTAGCTTCTGCTCGGCTGCTACACATTTGCCCGCCAGCTCAAGATCCGTGAGGCGCTGCGAAAGCTTGGTTACTTGCTCTAGGTAGTTATTTGCTGCTGAGTGATTTTCTGGTCCTTTAGCGAGAGAGGGAATGGCTTCAAGCGCTGAGACAACTATCCGCTTTTCTCGCCCAAAATCTGGACGGTCACAGAGCTGCTGGTTCGCGCTGAGGTATTTAATCGAAGCATCTGCTCTTTCAAGAATCATTTTAAGCGCCTCAGTCAGCACCAAGGTGCGACCAGGAAGGGGCATTGCCTTTAATTCAGTGATTGCCTTACTGAGAACATCACCACCGACTACCAATGCCGCCAAAAGCTCTGCTCGTCCAGGCACTCGTAGACGTTCGACCGCTGACGAGCAACTTAGACTGATCTCATCATTGGTTAGCTTTTTCGATTCAGTCTCTAGTTCATTAAGTCGCTGGGTCGCTGAGGCCCTAAGACTAGGGGTGTTAGCAAGATCGGGAACTGCCTCAATGACGGTCAGAATATTATTCTTTCCGGTGCGAAAGTCACCTTGAGCCTTACCCTCTTCAGCGAGAAGGGTACCAACCAACTTTTTAGCGTGGTCAAATATCTGCCTTAGCGCTGCCTCACGCTTTAACTCAGGCATTTCGCTGTATTTGGCTATAGCGCTGCCCGAAGGGTTGCCCCCAAGTATTAGGGCTTTCCACAATGCGTCAGGCTGGATTGATTGCTCCATGAGTAGATAATAGCTATCTTTTACCCACTAAGAAATCACGGAAGCAAAACGTATCTCTGCCTTAACGACACACCTAGCTGATTATCAGCCATAACTTAGAGTGTAGACGTTCATCTTGATACGTAACTATTGGAATTTTCATGTACATTCAGCCTGATGATGACGGAAAACACCATAAAAAGGGCGATCAGGACGGCCTCATCCCAGGCGCTCAGGCGGCTAGCGGGGCCGAACAGGTCATATGGGCCTTCGGCGATCTCAAGACCGCTGCGGAAATATCGCCGAAGCCAGATTACCTTGGGGTCGCTGTTTGTGCTGAAAACTTTACCAATAATGCGACTGTGGCATTACGCAGCGGAGCACTATCACCAGACGAGGCGGCGAAATTATTAAATCTAACAATTCTTGAAACGGGGGAGTTGGCATTTGTATACGCAAGACAGATCGATCCCCTACTCACGGAAGTGTCGCAAGCAATTAAAGATAAGATAACAAATGATTCAGGGTACTTTGTATCGTTTTATACCCTTGAGTCCCTGGCTAGGTTTGTTGCTGAAGAGAATGGCATAGGCGTTTCAGCCAGACTTGCGGCCTACGAAGCAATAATCATCGGCAGCACGCGGTCGATACAAGTAAGAAGAGAATCATCAGATTCACAGCGACGAGAGAGCAGCGAAGTAATTGATCAAATAGCACGTGCGCTACAAGTACAGGCGCGAGAGAAGCCGCAGCTAGTCACTGAGATCATTCGCGGTATCGGGAATATCCCCACACACTCCTTTCTCGCTCAATCCGTTAGCGACCTGCTTAAAAAGCTTTCAACGAAGGAGAACCCGGGACAAGTCCAAATCGCCGCCCTTCTGGCAATGGGTGAGCAAGGTAAGCTCTCTCTGGGCTATCCAGAAATCTATGCTCACAACCTCGTGTCTACGCTTAGCTGTTTTAGCAGACCTGAAGACATAAGTGAGGTAGCACGGTCGTTCGCTTCACTCCTTACGTCTGAACTAACTCGCTTCAGATCGTCAGTGGAGAATTTTGAATCTAGCAGCTTCGTCAGGGAAGAAGTGCAGCGCTCGTGGACACGCGCGGTTGCGCGAGAGCGCGCACACGCTGCCTCACGCCTGGACGCAAGCGACCCGGCTAGTAAAGAGGCCCTGAAGAGTATCGATGAAGCTTTTTCCGCCGCAAGGGCCATGGACCGATGGGTCACAGCTCACCTGCTTATGCAACTCGCAGCGAAAGCCCTGCCCGAATCGGTTGCAAACTGGAGTCGGAACACCCTGCACAGACTGCTGGTAAAGAGTGGGATATAGCCGTTTAAGTGCTCCCGGCCCCCCCGCTTACACCGCGGCCGCTTAATCGTTGAGGAACGGCGACCTACGAAGCATTCAAGCGGACCTGGAAGGTCCGCGCTCCGACAAACCAACATTAGAGCAGATTGAGCACAAAACTAAGTATATTTCTGCTAATAGTTAAGCTAAAATAGACGATAGTTATATTAAATACTGCGATAGATAGGCTAATTATGGCATCCGCTAAATCTGTCTCCACGAAACCAGCTCTTTGGAGCATCCCCCTTGTATCACTTCTTTTTCTTAGTCTTTTCGCTGCGTTACAACAACCGGTGGCAGTAGACTCAAGCGCTGCCCCAATAAATGGGGGCGACACTGCCTGGATGCTTACCGCCACAGCCCTGGTACTCCTTATGACCCCCGGACTCTCGTTCTTTTACGGTGGAATGGTCGACCGCAAGAACGTGCTCTCTACGATGCTCCAGAGCTTTATCGCCATGGGGCTCGTTTCAATCCTCTGGGTGACCGTTGGCTTTAGCCTAGCGTTTGGTGACTCATTCGGCGGGATAATTGGCGACCCGAGGACCTTCTTTATGTTCCGCGGCGTTGGCGAAGCTACACACCCCGCGTTATCACCAACGATACCCCTGGCTCTCTTTGCGCTCTTCCAACTTAAATTTGCAATCATCACCCCAGCTCTAATCACTGGTGCATTCGCTGAGCGGGTGCGCTTCTCAAGCTACATGCTCTTTGTGTGTCTCTTTTCGCTCGTTATCTACTGCCCGCTCGCGCACTGGACTTGGCACCCAGATGGATTCCTGCGTCAGTGGGGTGTGCTCGATTTTGCAGGCGGCACCGTAGTGCACATGTCTGGTGGACTCGCGGCACTTGCCGGAGCAGTCTTTCTTGGTCGTCGCGATGCTCACAAACTTCAAGTGCCGCACGTGCCAGCACACATCCCGTATGTGCTTCTGGGCACAGGAATGTTGTGGTTTGGTTGGTTCGGTTTCAACGCTGGTAGTGCACTTGCAGCAAATGGACTGGCAGCAAAGGCCTTCCTAACAACCAATACAGCCTCTGCTGCGGCCATGCTTGCCTGGATATTCTTTGACTGCGTGCGCGGACGGAAGCCTTCTGCTCTTGGCGCGTGTATTGGCGCTGTTGTTGGTTTAGTTGCGATAACCCCTGCTGCTGGTTTTGTTAGCGTTGGAGCGAGTATCTTCATTGGTCTGGTGTCGAGCATCGTGAGCAACTGCGCTGTTCACTGGCGTACTAAGTCGGAGCTTGACGACACACTCGATGTCTTCCCCTGCCACGGCGTTGGAGGAATTATGGGGATGCTTTTGACAGCCGTATTTGCCGACAAGGTTGGGCTTATCAGTGGAGAGACCGCTACCTTTGTTAGCCACCTCTACGCATTAGCGATCGTTGCAACGTTTACCTTGGCGGGGTCGTATCTTCTCTACCTTCTCTCTCACCTTATCATCCCAATGCGAGTCAGCTCCGCTGAGGAAGAGATGGGCCTTGATCTAAGTCAGCACGGAGAGTCGCTTGATGTGGAGGTTGCAGGTGTTGGGCCAGCAGCTACGAATGTTGAGCGAACTCGGAGTGTGGCGTAGCGGGGCTGGAGCTAAACGCTCTTGAGCTGCCGAGCGCTGACTAATTTTTTGCTCCAACATTTTGCTATTCTTGCGGATCCATTCCGATCAATACAGCTTGCAACTAGAAGCACTCTTTGGAACGCCTTTTTTTGCTAGGTAAAAACGGTAGGATATCAGTACATAAAGCAACGTGGGCGTAACGACACCACGCGCTTTCTTCGCGGATCAAAAAACGATTACCAAGCAGTGCCTGCATCTAAGGAGAGTGAGGACCATGAGTGAGACAGCTTTAGCGACCGCCGCAGAACTAGGAGCAAAGCAAGGCACATCACGCACCTATTCAAATCCACTCGTTGATAAATGGAAAGACCGCATTGAGGACTGTCGTCATCAGGTGTGGGAGAAACAAGATCGTGTCTACCAATTTAAGCAGCTTGAGGGGCGCATGCGACAATTTGTTGACTCGCGCTACAACAGCAATCCTAGACTTCACCAAACTCTCGACTACATCTTCGAAGACCTTTCTAAAAACCCAATCAGAGCTCAGTTTACAGTGCCTGAAAGGATTGGCCACTTATTGTCGAGCAAACCCTGCATCTTCACTTTTTTACCCGGGTTAGGTAGCCATCTGTCGATCAGCCAGTACGATATTACACTCGGAGATAGAACCTCGCAGGTCATGTCTCGGAGTGAAACCAAAATAGAGGCTCAGGTCACCAGAGATGCCCGCACGACTATGAGCTCTATGCTCCTCAATGCACCAATGCGAGGGGTAGTGAATCCTGACTTTGCCAGAGCCTTGGTTAAGGAAGGTTTGGTCGTAGTCTATCACCGCTTCAAGCGTCCACTTAACCCCGATGATTGTGACGTAGACCCAATAATGAACGGCGGCAAACTACCTCTGGTACAGTCTGACCAGGAATCCCGCGACGAACGGCTTAATCTTGCCACAACAATCGGCAAAAATACCTTTATGGCGGTAGGGGTTTCAAGCGAAGAGATAGAATTCGCCAAAGAGCTCATAGAGGCTGGCGCTCTCGGAGTGTGCATCGATGTAGCTTTAGCTAACTCCTACCAAGCAGCAGCCGGAGTTCTTGAACTCAAGGAGCACATTAGATCGACTCGGTCAGATGCTCAGATAATGGTAGGGAACGTTGATAATGAGGAGGGCTACTTCCTTATGGCTGCATGTGGAGCTGATGTAGTGAAGGTAGGTATAGGCCCAGGATCAAACTGCACAACTCGCGGTACTACCGGCGCTGGCAAAGGACAGGGCAGCGCGCTTATGAGTGCTGCGCGTGCACGTTTTGTCTGGGGACCAGACGCACCTGAGTTCATCGCCGACGGTGGTATTGAAGGGGCAGCGGATGTTACACGGGCTGTAGCTCTTGGAGCATCGTGCGCAATGGGTGGTAAAGTCTTCACAAAATGCGAAGAGAGTGGCGCGCTCAAACGCATGATCAATGGAAAGCAGATGGCTTGGTCATTCGGTGAGGCATCTGAATGGGCTCAGATATACAGTCGCGGTGGCGTCCGGCCAGGTTTCGCCGTTGAAGGCAAGGGGGCTTGGATACCGGTTGAGTACTCTCTCAAGACGCTCGTTAACGATATGCGCGCTCAGTGGAGAAATTCGCTGACGTACTATAATGCTCACACTCCGGCGGAGCTGCGAGAGAAATTTAGTATTGAACAGCAGCTCTGCGACCTCATTCTTGGTGGAGAGACCGGCATATATATGGCTAGCCCGTCGATATCAAAAGAAGCCGGCACACGCATGGTGTAGTCGCGTAGCGAAAGCGTAGTCGGTGTAAGATTGCCCCTTAAACACCCCACTAGCCGAAATCTCCGGTGTGCTCTATTTCGCATTGTTCGAATCTTCAAGCTTGATGGCTACGCCTGGTAAACTGTTGCTTGATCTGAAGACTTCCGATTTAGAAGACAACCGACTCTCTTTTGGCCGAGCACTGCTGCGATCCATCACCAAGGGAATCACCATGGCTTTTCTCGGCTTGGGGTTCATTTTTATTGGCCTGTCTCCGGATAAACGTGGGCTCCATGATTTATTTTCTGGATCCAGGGTGTTTAAAGCTCCAGCTTGTTCATGGGGGCGCGTCATCCTAGCGATTCCAACTGCTATAATTCTCTTCCTGCTATGCTGCTATATGTTCCCATCAAGCGATGACCGGCCTAAAGCAAAAAGCAAATCGCTCAGCAGACAGCTATCACCGACTCAAAGATCTTTGAAGGAAGCAGTCGAGAATGATATGCGCAGGAGTTTAAATTAGTCCCGGCAGCCCCTTGCCTGCTTACTACTGTGGCAACATCATTTGCTGATGAAGAGCGACCAGCCCGGCATCATTCAAGCGCCCTCCTATTGCGCCGAAGATGTGAAGTAGGAGCGAGAGGAGCCCTGTAAGCACTGCCACGAACACAGTCGCTTTCGGCCACCGGGCTGAACTAAACGCTACGCCAAGCCCAGATAAAATAAAGCCAACTCCTAAACCATCGAGGGCATACCGAGGGCCGAACCCTCGTCCACCGTGCCAATTCGGATTTGTTGCGCAAAAAAGAATATGTGCTAGCTCCAAAACTAGCAGCATTCCCACAACTACCTTACGACTCCAGTCGAGGTGACAGAAGGCAAACGGGGCAAATGCTAGAAAGAATAGAAAACCTTTGCGAG
>JBIIHY010000196.1:0-6263 GCA_044235305.1 Bdellovibrionota bacterium | reverse complement strand
CCTCCATCCAATCATCAACCAATAGGTTGGCGCGCTAAGATAGATAGATTCATCCCACAGTTCAACTCACAACCATCCGGCGCTGCAGCCAAAGTATACAAGCGAGCCGGGGTTGAATGGGTTGATGTCCGGGAATATATCGCGGCACCGGTGTAATCTTCAGTACGTCGAAACCAATACGACCACAGCACTTCGCTCTAGCGCGCGTACGCTCTTTTGCACACCGTGCTAGATCGATATATAGAGAGCTGTATTCTTGGGGATCTTGCTCAAGCTCGTATCAGATGCATCCTTCTCAAGCAACACGATACAATCGATCCCAAGCTGCGCAGTCTTGCTGTACACACCGCCAACCGCTACACGGTTTTTAGGGATAAATGGAATCTCTAGCACCTTATCGCCGATAGCCATGTAGCGCGGCTCAACTTCGGCGTTCGTTCGCAGATCAAAGATCTTCTTCCCCGAGGCCATGATTACGCCGCTGGCGATTACAGCGCCTTCCTCAATTATTCCGCACAACTCACAGTTTGCGCCAACGCGAACGTTATCTTCGATAATCGAAGGGAGGCGTCCTGCAGGCTCAAGTATCCCTTCGATACCAGACCCCGCTCCGAGCTTAACACCCTTACCAACCTGCGCCCCTGAACCAACTCGAGCACCACCATCGATCATGACCCCCTGGCCGGCGACGTAGGCACCGATGTTCACAATACCACCCGGCATAATCGTTGCGCCTGCACCGATAAAAGCCCCTCTGCGAGCAAATGAGCCCGGCACAAATCGCACACCGGCCTTCTGGTAATCTTCTTCGCCCCACCCTTCGGTCTTAAGCGGCACCTTGTCAAAGAAGTACTCCCCTATTCTCTCCATCGGGAAAGCTGAGAAAGCAGCATTCATACACGCAATCGCATAGGGCTGCGTGACCCATGTACCAGTATCAGTGAGCTTGATTCCTTCACCCGCTACGGTGTAGCCACGTAGCTTTTCTGCGCACCGGATAAGCCCTCTATCGAGCAGGTCAACGGCTCTCTGCTTTTCGTCCTGCGACGCCGAGCCTTCTGATAATTTCTCAAAGAGATTCGGCGCGCTATCTATCTGTTCGATCTGTAGAACCTGTTCAGGCGCAAGCCCTCGTAGGAGGTCGATAGTTGGATGTTTCCCCGGATGAGCCTTAGCTTCGTCGACAAGAGGAGCGAATACTTCAAGAGCACCTGCTACTCCCGCCGGAAGAAGTTTGCCGGCAGCTTGAAAATAAGAGAGCACACGCAGCGAGCCAGATTGCCCGGGAACATTTGCAATCGTTCGAATCAGCTCACCATCAAGGTATACCTTAAGGAGTGCCACGTGTGGCGCAGCACTGGTTAGGCGCTCAAGGTTATCAATAAAATGCTGCCGCGTGATATCAGATGACATATCGACTACCTGTAATTTCTCAAAAACTCGGATACGACCTTCAGGGTTGACGCTGTTGCTTCAACTGAATCTATAAGAGCAATACGGATAAATCCGGCTCCAGGATTGACCCCATCACAGACAACTGAAAAGTAACTGCCCGGGAATGTCAGGATACCAGTTGCTGTTGCGAGGTCAAATGCGAACTGCTCGTCACTAGTGTTGTATTGCGAAATATCCAGCCACCAGTAGAAGGTCCCATCCGGAAGTGCCTCAGAACACCCACTCCCCTTAAAAGCTTCACGAGCGAGTAAAAACTTCTGGTGGTACAGTGCTCGGTTGTTTGTAACATCGTCAAAGTTCGTCCACGCGAACGCCGAGGCACGTTGAACATTCAAGGGAAGAACTTTCCGCTCGCTTAATCGAATTTTTAAGTAATGAGACACTAACGCGGCATCACCTACCATCGACCCTGAGCGCAATCCCGGTAGGCTGCTACGCTTCGATAACGTATCGAACGCAACAACATTTTTAAACGAATTATCACCATCAAGCGCCGCGCACACTTCGAGCACACTTATTGGTCTCTCATTAAAGTAGATCTCGCTGTAACACTCATCAGAAGCCAAAGCAAAACCATATGTACGCGCAAGCTGTACGACTTCACGTAAGGTCTGCTCCGAATAAGATACTGCGCACGGATTGTTGGGGCTGTTGAGGTAACAGAGGCTCGTTTTTGTCAGGATATCCTTCGGAATCCGAGCAAGATCCGGCTGAAAGTTGTTCTCCTTCAGCAGATTGAAATAGTACGGAATCCCACCTGCCAACTCGGTCGCTGATGAATACACCTGGTAGGCGGGATTTGGGATCAGCACATACGGCTTCTCTGGATTGAGACAAGCGGTAGCAAATGAATACAACAGCTCCCCACTACCCAGACCCGCAAGCACTTGCGATTCAGAGATAGCTGAAGAAGCAAGCTTCTTTGATTTCAGGTTGGCTGAAATTATCGCCTCAGTGAGGAAAGGCTCCTGTTTTGTTTTTGGATACCTCCCTATCGATTCGCTCGCTGCTTGATTAAGGATCTCTACCACTCTCTGATCTGGGGCGTGCTGCGGCTCCCCGATAGTAAGGTCTGCCACTATCGGTCTCTCTAGTACCGAGAAGAGCTGCGCCTTGCGAGCGGCGGTGTAGGGGCGCATCTGCGCTACTTTGGGGTTAATCATTTCGGCAGATTATTGCACCACGAGCGCGTTTACAACTACGGCACGGTGAGTGAATAGCGGATCTCTGAAGCTGGCGCCTGTAGGCAAAAAAGGACTGGCTGCGTTTTTACACGCTGAGGTGCACACAATAAACAATAAAGAACGAAAAGCTTGAGCAAAGGTGGCGTTTGCACCACCAGCTTACCTTACCCTACCCTATCCTCTCAGACTCACTTGAGTATATGGCGGCACAGTTTCGGGGAGAGGAGGTTGAACCAGCCGGTGAACGAGATCTTAAGAGTAACCGTGGCCTTATCTGTTCCCCTATCAAGGAACCCCACAGAAGATAGCACCGATTCACAATTATATGGGGCAATTGGCCCGTAGTCACCAAAAACCGGTGCTGACGCAAGGAAGCTACTCGTTTCCCCTGATCCTTGGCCCCCTACGGCCCTACTCCCATCAACAGCTTGAACGGTGTAGACCTCGTTTTCGTCGATGGTGACTGTCAGTGGAAAGAGTGGGTTTATATCCGCGGCAGCCGGAAATTGGCAGCTATTGGTAAGGCGCACAAACGACCCCTGCCATACCCCAGCAAAGTCGGCTGCGGTTCCGCCGCAACTGAGGAGAAAACAACACAGGAGAGATAATGCGCGACATGTTTTCATAGGCTAGCCCCCTGTATGATGAGTGAGGGTGTCTTACAATGGGTAGGCCGGTTGAGGCAAGCTCTTGTGCTAAGCTCTGCCCCACTGCAAACTGTAAGTGATCATGAAGATACCTCTCATTTACCCAATCCTCCTTCTTGCAGCAGCTGTACTTACTCACGCGGGATGCGTAAGTCACGCTCAGCCAGTCGCGTCCCCTACACCCCCTCGGTCTTTTGAAGAGTGCGTTGCTCAGGGCGGCAAGATACTAAAGAGCCTACCTGCTCAATGCGTATCAGCCGAGGGCCTGCGCTTTATTGACGAAGGCGCGCGTCCTCTTAGGGATGAAAAACCGTGCAAAAATGTGTGCGGAAACGGTAAATGCGAAGAGATGGTGTGTATGGCACTAGGTTGCCCATGCGCAGAGACTGCACAAAGCTGCCCACAGGATTGCTCGCAGTAAGCTAGCTCGCCGTTATACTTCTTTACTTAATTCGGGTGGTACACGAGCACCACCACGAACAACAACCACAAAAGCAAACGGCCTCCCTCGTTTCCGAGGGAGGCCGCTGCTAACGGGACAGGTTACACCACCCGACTAGAACAAGCCTTGCAAGCTCTCTAGGTTAGTTGGTCCAACCTTGAAGCTCGTCTCTGGCTTCTTGGCTGCACCCTCATCACCCTCTACTCGTACGTGGCGAGCGGCGTAAGCCTCAACACCAGATCCAGCAGGGATGAGACGACCCATGATTACGTTCTCTTTCAGTCCGCGTAGGTGGTCTACCTTACCGGATACAGCCGCCTCAGTGAGAACCTTTGTGGTCTCCTGGAAGCTCGCTGCTGAGATGAACGAATCCGTCGCAAGAGCTGCCTTCGTAATACCGAGCAGGAGCGGCTCGTAAACAGCTGGCTTGCCGCCTGCTGCTACAACTCGCTGATTCTCTGCCGATACACGGAGTCTCTCAACGCTGTCGCCTACGAGGAACGGACTGTCGCCGAACTCAGCGATCTTAACTCGCTTCAGCATCTGACGAACGATCACCTCGATGTGCTTATCGTTGATGCGCACACCCTGCAATCGGTAGATCTCCTGAACCTCGTTAACAAGGTATCCAGCCAGAGCCTTCGTGCCCTCGATGCGAAGGATATCGTGTGGGTTAACAGATCCGTCTGTAAGAACTTCACCGGCCTTCACTCGATCACCCTTCTGCACAGCGATGTGCTTGGTCTTGGCTACGAGATACTCGCGCGGCTCGCCAGCTTCTGGAGTGACAACGATCTTTCGCTTACCACGTGAATCTTCACCGAAATCAACTACGCCTTCAACGTCGCTGACAACTGCTGGATCCTTTGGCTTACGAGCTTCGAAGAGCTCCACAACTCGCGGCAGACCTCCGGTAATATCCTTGGTCTTCGTAGTTGCACGTTCACGCTTAGCGATGACGTCTCCGGCATCGATATCGCTGTTGTGCTCAACAACGAGTCGGATACCTACAGGAACGTTGTACACCCTGCTCTCTCCGTTCTCACCGTGAATTACGATTCGTGGACGGAGCTCAGAGCTACGATCCTTCGCTTGAACGATTTCTCGCTCTACGAAGCCGGTACGCTCGTCAGT
Source organism: Bdellovibrionota bacterium (assembly GCA_044235305.1). Lineage (GTDB taxonomy): Bacteria > Bdellovibrionota_C > UBA2361 > UBA2361 > OMII01 > OMII01. The sequence goes on along the minus strand of JBIIHY010000196.1, from coordinate 1,401 downwards.
TCGCTCCTCCATTGTGTATTCGTTAACATCAACCCACTCTACGCGTCCTGCGACATCGCTCAAGATAGGTATAGTGAACGGATCCCACTCAGTTAGAAGTGCACCGCTCTTAACCTCGGCACCATCTTCAACACGCAAACGCGCTCCGTAAACAAGCGGATGACGCTCACGCTCACGACCGTCAGCCTTATCCACAATCAGGATCTCTGCCTTACGGCTCATAACCACCGAGCTACCATCGCGTCGACGAGCTAGACGCACGCCTTCGAGCTTAACAACTCCAGCGTAACGGGCCTCAAGCGAAGTTGACTCAGCTCGACCGAGCGCCGCTCCTCCGATGTGGAACGTTCTCATTGTAAGCTGCGTTCCTGGCTCTCCGATGGACTGTGCTGCGATAACGCCGACTGCCTCACCGATGTTCACCAAGTGTCCACGTGCAAGGTCACGACCGTAACAGAGTGCGCACACTCCACGCTGAGCCTCGCAGGTCAGAACTGAACGAATGAGAATTGTATCAGTACCTGACGCTGAAATCTTAGTAGCGATCTCCTCATCGATAACTTGATTGCGCTCAACCAACACTTCATTTGTGATGGTGTCGCGAACATCCTCAGCCGCTACACGACCCAAGATGCGGTTGTAGAGGGATTCGATCTCCTCACCGCCCTCGATCAGCGCCGACATCTCAAGACCTTCAGCCGAGCCGCAGTTGTACTCAGCAATGATGCTGTCTTGAGCTACATCTACGAGCTTACGAGTGAGGTAACCCGAGTTAGCTGTCTTAAGCGCCGTATCTGCAAGACCCTTACGAGCTCCGTGCGTTGATACGAAGTACTGAAGAACCGTTAGACCTTCGCGCAAGTTAGCCTTAATAGGCTGCTCGATGATCGAACCGTCTGGCTTAGCCATCAGTCCTCGCATACCGCCGAGCTGACGAATCTGTTGGCTCGATCCACGGGCACCCGAATCAGCCATGATGAAGATCGGGTTAAACGATGGACCCTGCTTCGACTCACCGGTAGCCTCGTTCTTGAACTCAGTGGTGGAGATTGTCTCCATCATGTCCTCAGCGATACGATCTCCGACATCTGACCAGATATCGATGACCTTATTGTATCGCTCTCCCGCTGTAACAAGACCTTCACGGTACTGAGAATCGATCTCTGCAACCTTGCTATCTGCATCGCCGAGGAGTCCGCGCTTAGCATCCGGGATAACCATATCCTGGATACCGATTGAGATTCCTGAGATGGTTGCAAAGAAGTAACCGTTGTCCTTGAGCTTGTCTGCGAGAAGAACGGTTGCCTTATTACCAGCAACACGGAATGCCTCATCGATAAGCTGCGAGATCTCCTTCTTCTTCATCACTTTGTTGAAGTGAGAGAATGGAAGTACGCGTGG
>JBIIHY010000414.1:0-2568 GCA_044235305.1 Bdellovibrionota bacterium | reverse complement strand
AGGAGCAGGAGCTTGGTGTTTGCCTGGTTGATATAGGTGCCGGAACAAGCAGTATCGCAGTGTACAGCAACGGCGCTCTGAAGTTTACCTCTGTGCTTGCGATCGGCGGTAATCACATTACGAATGATATTGCAGCCGGTCTGCGCACTCCGCTGGCAGCAGCCGAGAAGATTAAGTGCGAGTACGGTACTGCCGTAGCCGCTGGGGTAAGCAAGGATGACACCCTTGAAGTGCCGTCAGTTGGTGGCAGGGCGGCGCGGGTGCTCTCGCGCCTCGTTCTGGCTGAGATAATCGAGCCACGTGTTACCGAGATCTTCGCACTCATCCAGCGCGAGATGATCAAGGCAGGTTGTGAGGATATGCTCACCAGTGGCGTTGTAATCACAGGTGGCGGCGCCCGGCTTGCTGGTATTTCAACCGTTGCAGAGAGGGTATTTAACCTCCCTGTGCGGGTTGGTGTTCCGGCTGGGGTCGGCGGACTTACTGAGCTTACTAAGGGTCTGGAGTACGGTGTTGGCGTGGGGCTTGTCCTGCACGGTGCATCCTATGCAGGCTCGCACAGGGACGCCGCTAGTCGGGGCCCGCTGCGGCAAGCTGTGAAGCGAGTAGTTGGGTGGTTCGCGGAGCACTTTTAAGACGGATACGGTTTAAATTTGAGGAATTTATCTCCTTAAATGAAAACCCGTTTGGGAAGGCTTTACTTTTCCCCTCAAAGGGGAATAATGCAGGTTTGAGGGTTGTGCCGAGCGATGGCGATTTCGGGCGGATGTTTTCTCAGGTGGTGCTTGGGCAAGTGTACGAGATTGGGGTTACAGTTAGGATTCGGCTCTCAGCGTAGGATTCGGCTCTCAGCGCGACGTCGACTTGTGGTCAGACGGAGCACGCCATGAGTGAGAAGGATCCAGGCGGTGAACAGCTACGATTTGATTTTGAAGTAAGGAAACAGGGAGCGATGAGCATGAACGATTCAGCTAAGAAAGTGCTAGATAGCAGCGGCGCAAACATCAAGGTCTTCGGAATTGGTGGTGGCGGATTAAATGCAGTTAACAACATGATTCGTAGCGGTCTTAATGGCGTTGAGTTCTTCGCCGCTAATACCGACGCGCAAGCGCTTTCGTCTGCTCTTCCGGTCAACAAGATTCGACTTGGCGACGATGTAACCAAGGGTCTCGGAGCTGGTGCCGACCCTGAGGTTGGTCGTGCTGCTGCTCGTGAGAGCGTTGAGGGGATCCGTAAGGCGCTTGAGGGCGCTGACATGGTGTTCATCACAGCCGGTATGGGCGGTGGAACTGGGACGTACGGCGCATCTGTAGTAGCCGAAGTTGCTAAGAGCCTTGGCTGCCTCACTGTAGGTGTTGTCACTAAGCCTTTCCTCTTTGAAGGCAAGCGCCGTATGCGCAACGCTGAGAGGGGTATTGAAGAGCTGCGTAAGCACGCTGACACCCTCATCACTATTCCAAATCAGCGTCTTCTCTCGATAGCTGGCCGTAACACCTCATTGCTCGACACCTTCAGGAAGGCCGACGATGTTCTTTACCAAGCAGTAAAGGGAATCAGTGATCTCATTATCTGTGAAGGTCTTGTTAACGTGGACTTCGCAGATGTTCGCGCTGTTATGTCCGAGATGGGCATGGCGATGATGGGTACTGGAGAGTCAAGTGGTGATAACCGCGCTCTTGAGGCTGCTGAAAAGGCTATCTCTTCTCCGCTCCTTGAGGATATCTCGATTCACGGCGCTCGAGGCGTACTCATTAACGTTACAGCATCTCCCGATGTTACCCTTCAAGAGGTTAACGAGGCGGCTGAGCTTATTCACTCAGAGGCGCACGAGGATGCAAATATTATCTGGGGTATGGTTATCGATCCAAACCTCGAGGATAAGGTTCGCGTCACCGTTATCGCAACTGGATTCGGCGATAAGGCAACTGACGACACAACTGTCACAGTTGCTCCACTTGCAGCCGGAATCACCCCAGGCGTTGGTCTTCAGACCCAGTCGCTTGACGTTCCTTCGTTTGCTCGTAAGCAGACAGTTACTGGCGGCTCTGAGGTAATAAAGCTTAAGAAGCTCTCGGTTCTCTCAACATCAGAGGATGAAGAGAAGTTCGAGATCCCAACCTTCTTGCGCAAGCAGGCTGAGTAGGACTCGCACAGGGAGGGACGTAGTAAGCTGCGTCTCTGCTTGAAGGGGCCGCCGGCATCACGGAGGGTAGAAAATATCTTTTGTGGTGTCGGTGGTCTTTTTTATTGGCTCATCGACGGAATTAGTAGGTAGTAGCGGGCAGAGCTACGGCATAACCCGCTCAGTTTCAGCCTAAAAACGAGGTTCTTACGTGCACGTCCTCGTGCACGAGCAGGTGCAGGTGCACGTTCACGGCCCGATATCATCAAAAAGCACCCACTAAAAACGTCGATGACCCTTTTTATTGTCGTCGCTTGAGGTGGTGTGGCTCCTTAGGGAAGCGCGGCAAAACCCCTCCCTGCTGCGAAAGCGGATCTTGGGTCGCTCTTCGATTTTTGGCACGTGGAAAAATCCTCCATGTATCTCAGACTTCGGCGAGCTCAGTC
>JBIIHY010000001.1:0-26961 GCA_044235305.1 Bdellovibrionota bacterium | reverse complement strand
AACCAGTGAGACACTCCTATCCTCTTGCGGTAGAGAGCGCCGGCGTACTGACAGCTATCGGTCTTCTCTGTCGGACAGCACCGTATCTCGTGGTGCGGTTTGCTATCCTAGTAGGGGTAACGATAGTCACAGTCTTGTGGTTTGGGGTTACAGTTGGCGGTGGTGGTTTTCTCGCGGATAAGGTTCACCCATGGGTGGGATACGGTTGGCTTGCCACGGGCTTGGGTGCGTACGGCTGGATCTGGGCTACTGTGCTTCGGTACGTCCTTTATCTTCTAAAGTGTGGGCATATCGCTGTGCTCACTGAGCTAATCACAACCGGATCTATCGGCAACGGATCAGAGGGCATGTTCTCATATGGGAAGAGGATCGTTACTGAGCGTTTCGGCGAGGTGAACATGTTGTTTGCGCTCGATGTAATCGTAGCTGGCATCGTCTCCGCTTTTAATCGTTCACTTGAATGGATAACTTCTTTTTTGCCCCTGCCTGGGCTCAAGCAACTTGTTCAGGTTTTCACAGCCGTTGTTCGTGCGGCGACTACCTACGTGGATGAAACAATTCTGTCTTACAACTTAGCGCGGCGAGATGAGAATCCGTGGCGTGGAGCACGGGATGGGCTTATTTACTACTGCCAGAACAATCGCGCGGTTTTGATGACAGCGGTGTGGTGTGTCTTGCTTGACTATGTGCTGACAGTTCTCGCTTGGTTTGCTTTGTTGATACCGGCTGGATTGCTTTCAAAAGTTATGCCGTTTTTGGGGGCGTGGCCTCTAGCAATCGGTGTTCTCTTTGCACTGAATATACGGGAGGCAGTTCTGAAACCTCTTTTCCTCGTTATGATCATGACGAAATTTCATGTGGCAATAAAAGCGCAGCCCATCAACGAAGAATGGGATGCAAAGCTGACCGAACTTACGCCGAAGTTCGGTCAGCTTAAGGACAAGATATCCTCGTACCTACCCCTGCAGCGCGAGCCGGTTGCGCAGGACGTAGTTCGGTAGCGAAGGCACAGGTGTAGGGGATGTGTCTCAATCGAGAAAATCCCGAAACCCCACTCGCGTTGAGCTAGAAGGGTGGCGAAGCTCCGCTAAAGCTCCGAGCGCTTTGGCTTTAGAAGATATCTCTCGTTGAGTCCCGGGAGTCTCGTTAGAGTATCTGGGCGATGGGTCTATTACATCTGAGCAGAGCTCTGAGGCAACTACCGCCCTACCCGAACGGGCGCATGATGGTCGTGGTGAAGAGCTGTCTTTTGAAGTTCTCATAATGTGATGCACTCCTGATATTGATGTAGAGGGATGTACCACGGCAGACTTCCAATTTAAGCGCATACAACAGCGTCGGATTGATAAATCCCGCAAGTAGTCGACGCAAAATTACACATGTTGTTCAAAAGCAACTTGGATTGAGAATTGCGCGCTTCCTTAGGCCGAGAGAGAGAGAGCCTCGTTTGGCTGACTAACCGGACTCATAGGTCCTCCAGAGTTAAAGCCCGCTGGAGTAGGTTCCCTTTTATTCGCTAAGGTTAACAAGTCTGCCCCGAGCCTTCTAAGAGGGGTCTCTGGTGGCGGTACCTCGTTTGGTCTTAGATCGGTTCGAGTAGTAACTGGTGAGGCGTCAGCTTCTGGAGTTCCGCGTTTAAAAAGTGATGCGGCTGTTTGCCCGCCCGCACCTGCAGCGGACTCTTCCTGAGCAACTCTCTGCTCTTCTCTGCGTTGCTCTTCCTCAGCGATGCCGTGCGCTGCAAGGGCAATTGCTGCACAGTACTGGTCACGCAGTGCTGCTGCTTGATCTTGGGATAGCGGGACTGAGGCCTGGAGTTCGGCAAGCTGAGTGTCGATGACCTGTTTGGCAGCATCGACAACCTGGCCGTAGCCTACTCCGGCACGGGCTGTGGTTACGACTGAAACTGCGGGGCCAGAGTGTGGTGAGCGTGAAGAGTGTTGTGCTGCTTGAGCCAAAGCCCTATCGATCGCCTCCTGAACAACTCTATCGGTATTTGGCCGCTGTGCGGGGTCGACAGCCTGCTCGGGATTTTGAAGACCGTCTGAGCGCCTTTCATCTGCGTATGCAACCATAGCTAAACCTTTCTTTGAGCAGGAACTTTACTGCTTATTCCCATTCTATAAAAAGTTATGATGTCCGGCTGGAAACGTGTTGCATACGAAACCTCGCAGCTTTAAGAACTTAGCTATCGAGCGTTGGCAGGGGTAATTGAAGCCCAGCGCAAATATTCTATGCCACACGACCTGTCGCTAAACATACTGCCAGGCAGGAGATAGTAGGTACCTTGCAACACTGACGTTTTAATCGTTTTTACCACCCCACGAGGTAACAGGCATACGCATGCAAGAGGCACTACATGAGAGCGCTCCGGAGCGCGTTTTTATACCAGTTGATCACCGCGTCTTGCCTGGCGAGCTCTACATTCCGCCGCAAGCTATCGGTGTAGTTGTCTTCGCTCACGGTAGTGGCAGCAGTAGACTGAGCCCGCGCAATCTTTCCGTTGCAGACTTTTTCCACCGCGTCCGTCTGGCAACACTGCTCTTCGATCTGCTCACAAAAGAGGAAGACAGGGAGTTCAGTAATCGATTTGATATAGATCTTCTCGCCGAGCGCCTTGTGTCGGTAATCCAATGGACGAAACGCAGAGCTGCAACAGCGCACCTTCCGATTGGGCTCTTTGGCGCCAGCACGGGAGCAGCCGCGGCACTGCGAGCAGCGGCCGCAGACCCCGATGTGCAGGCGGTCGTTTCGCGCGGCGGGAGGCCTGATCTGGCTGGAGAATCACTTGCTCAGGTCTCAGCGCCGACACTGCTTATAGTTGGTGGGAGTGATACCCAAGTAGAAGAGCTTAACCGAACTGCGCTAGCGCAGATGAAGTGTCACAAAGAGATCGCTATTGTTCCCGATGCATCCCACCTCTTCGAAGAGCCAGGGGCTCTTGAAGAAGTTGCTCGCGAAGCAGGTGCTTGGTTTGTGAAGTGGTTGCCTTAATTATTATTGCTTTAGAACACCAAGCTCTACTTTTACATCCCGCTCTTCTCCACCTCGAACAACACGTAAGGAGATCGTATCTCCGGGTGCATGAGGAATCTACTTGTGTCGCAGATACACGTATCCTTACGAGCTGGGAGCTCCTCGTTTAACGCCATAGTTCACTCACAAGTTCCTCCATTATATCGCAGAGGCTAGGCTAAGTAAGCGTAGCATGCATGAATGGGCTATACTGATGCTGAGGACCGTAAAACAAAAGCATCGAGTACTCGCTCGAACGAGAGACGACAAGCTCCGGGGCCATCGGTAAATTTCAAGGAAGAGACGAATATAAACGGACACTTGAGAAACGAAAGCCAGAAGACTACTACCTGCGCTAACGCTTCGGTGGACAAGCAAGCGGCCTGCCCGCCGCAACTCGCCAGGTCGGAGGTGGGCTTGTCCGCCGTAGCTCTTTAGAGCGTAGGTGGAAACGCCTCAAAACTCAGCCTGAGAACTGAAATTATAATCCTCGTACAAAAGTGATAAGTCGCTACATGCGCAAAAGTAGTGCGAGGCCCTGAATATGGGTAGCGCCTTACTCACAAGTAGGTGTTCCTTTAATTGTGGTTGCTCATAGCATTTTCTGCTGAATTAATCTGAAGCTTGGTTATCCGTTTTGAATTTCTCCGCAATCCACATCTTCACCAGCGACTGTCTTGTAATACCGAGACGACGAGCTTCTTTGTCTAAGCTTGCGATCACCCAAACAGGAAAATCGATATTCACTCTCTTGAGTTCAGCATTCACCCGCCGAGCTTTCGATTTATCAAGATACTGGGTGACATCTTCACCGCGGTCAAAGGCGGCGTCAAAATCTTTAGCTTTAACTTTCTTCATATAGTTCCACCTCTTCTTTTCGAGAGCGCCGCACAGATATTATTCTGACTTTATCTTCACGGTAAGTAACGACTGCGCTCCAGTATTTACCTTTAATGCTCCCAATCAACAGGAAGCGAGGTTCATCTGTGGAACGTGCCTCAATCTCCAAGAGATGAGGGTCGTTCCACAGCTCCTGTGCGTCCTCAAAGTCGATCCCGTGCTTAGCTCTGTTGGATGCGCTCTTATGGGGATCGAACTCCAATTCCATATCATAAATATACCATTAATATACCTAAACCGTCAATGTTTAAGGGGTGTATAACCCATTGAATATGCTTTCAAGAAATTTCCTGAACTTTCAAAGTTGCCCAAAAATTGAATGCAAAAAGGCTGCAATTTCTAAAAGTCGATGAGCCAATTATTATTGCTTTAGAACACCAAGCGCTACTTTAACATCACGTTCTTCACCACCTCGAACAACACGTAGGGTGATCGTATCTCCGGGTGCATATTGATCAAGGACGCGTAAGAGATCATCGCCGACCTCAACAGGGGTATCCTCTATAGCGATAATTACATCACCAATCTCGATCTTGCCCCCATTTCTTCGTGTCAGTGGAGTCAGTCCCGCACGCGCAGCAGGAGATCCAGGAACAACGCTTGCAACAATAGCACCAACAACACCGTTGAGGCGAAGAGCGTTGCTTTCAACGAGCCGAATACCTAGCCCTGGTTTGTTCACTCGTCCGCTCTTAATTAGTTGAGGAACGATACGATTGATGGTGTCTATAGGAACAGCGAATCCGATCCCTGCGTATGCACCTGATGGACTAACGATTGCAGTGTTCATGCCGATCAGTCGACCAGAGCTATCAAGTAATGGACCGCCTGAGTTGCCAGGATTGATCGCTGCGTCGGTTTGAATGACACCCTGAATCGGTCTGTCGGTTACTGATTTTATTTCGCGACCAAGGCCACTAATAACACCGGTAGTTAGTGTGTGATCAAATCCGAAGGGATTGCCGATGGCGTATACGCGTTGTCCAACGCGGAGATCTTTTGACGTACCGACAGGGATAGGTGAAAGCGAAGTGCCTTCAGTATTTATCTTGAGCACGGCGATGTCTTTATCGGGCTCAACTCCGACGAGGGATGCATCCCACGTTGATTGATCCGATAGAGTAATCTTTGCAGCCTGCGCGCTCTGAATTACATGGAAATTAGTTACGATATAACCACGAGAATCCCAGATAAATCCTGACCCGGCACCCTGAGGAATCTCAAACACGTTCATTGTAAGCGCATCGCGTTCTACGGAGAGGCTAGTAATGTAGACAACAGAAGTAGAAGCACGCTCAAAGAGATCTATCGTTGATTGCTCTTCACCGCTCAGCTCACCGCGAGGCTGCGGTTTTCGCTCAAAAGATAATGTGTTGCGAGTGCGGGTGATGATTGAAAAAGATCCCCACACGACTAAGGCACCGGCCAGCGCAGAGAGCGCCAGAGTGTAGATTTTTCGAGTTATACTGCCTGTTTTCATGGGACGCTCGTTAAACATCAAAGCGTTGTTGCTTTTCTTGTCGCGCACCATTCTCCTTTTCTCTTCTGAAACCACAACCCGTTGATTCGATTTTTCAAGGCCGCAGTAGGGATGATGCGTCAAGAGAAAATCCCCCGACTTGGATAAAATAACAATGTTTTTGAGGATGGGGCCTTTTTGGTGAATAAATAGCAAGATAGTAGTTATATCAATATCTTGGCTGGATTGTCGAAAAACGAATTTCGTTGAAAACGGTAATCGTTGCTGATATAGAAAGGCGTCTCATTTGAGGGGCGCAGTTTTTATAGGGTGTTAGCTCAATCCAGCACTTTTTTTTAGCGGTTGCTAACATTTCGTATAGACAATCTGAAGCCTCTGCTCGTACATATATCTTGTAGTTGGTTCCTGCGGTGGCTACTACATATAGTAGTGGTAGCCCCGAAAAACTAATCTTCATATTAGGTAGTACAGCGGGGTGTTTTTTGCGGTCGCTATCACGCGAATGGGATTAGTGTTGCCTGAATTCAGGCAGGAATGGGGTGTTTAGACAAAGTAGCGGTGAGGAGTAAAGAGGGTATGACGGTAGCAGCAGGTGGTTCCCAAGGGGTTAATATTACTACGGTAAATGGCGCAGTTCTGGCTCAAGCAGCAGCTACGCAGGGTAGGGTCAGCACACCGATTGACCTAGAGAACTTCACAGTTGTGAAGCGCAATGGAACGTTGGTTCCGTTTAGACGTTCTCGAATCTTCCGCGCTATTGAGCTCGCTATTCGCGCTACTAATAGTATCCCAGCAACTTCCCCCCTCCCTCAGGACCTCTACAGTGTTGCTCAGGGTATCACCGATGAAGTTGTAGCTGCCGTAGCGATTGAAGCTGCCAAGGGCGCCTGCGTTACCGTTGAAGGTATCCAAGATACAGTAGAAGTTAAGCTCATGCAGGGTGGCTACTATGAGGTAGCCCGCAACTATATTATTTACCGTGACGAGCATAAGTCAGCGCGAGACGATTCTCCTCGCAACCTGAAGATCCTGCGACGAGACGGAAAGACATCAGTGCGCTTCAATCCGATGAAGATAGCCTCGGCCATCGAGCGCGCGTTCCGAGCATCGCTCAATATCGAAGGACAGACCCCAGAGGATGTTGTTGGGTCAGTTAATCTTCTCACCAACCGGGTTGTAGCTCGTGCTACTCAATTGGTTCGCGAAGGAACTGAGCTACATGTTGAGTTGATCCAAGACGAAGTTGAGCGCCAGATGATGGCTGGCGGCTTCTATCAAGTGGCCAAGGACTTTATCATCTATCGCGCCAAGCGCGCAGCGCAGCGTGAAGTTGAGGATGTTCAGCCAGAGGTCTCGGAAGGCGCAGATTCTGCTGTAGAGGCTCCGGCTGTTGCAGCACAAGGAGCTGGCGCTTCGTTTAAGGCCACCGGGCTTAAGGGCGAGACAATTACCATTACAGAAGCTCAGCTCCGCGCACGTATCGAGCATGCATGTAAGGGGTTTGAGAAACTCGTATCAAGCGAGGGTGTGCTTCAAGAGTCGATTAAGAACTTCTACGAGGGGATTAAGCTTGAAGAGATCGACCAGGCTAACATCATGGCCGCTCGTTCAAAGATTGAGAAGGACCCAGCATACTCCTACGTTGCATCGAAGCTTCTGCTCGATGTGATCTACAGAGAAACCATGGGCGTTGATGCACACAGTAAGACCATCGAGAAGGCTCACCAAGAGTACTTCAAGGCTTGTCTCAAGAAGGGAGTCTCAGTTGAGCGCATGGATCCCAAGCTGCTTGAGTTTGACCTCGATAAGCTTGCTAAGGCTTTAAAGCTTGAGCGCGACGAGCAGTTCCAGTACCTTGGATTGCAAACTCTCTACGATCGTTACTTGATCCATCATGAAGATGTGCGTCTTGAGACGCCACAGATCTTCTGGATGCGAGTATCGATGGGCTTGAGCGTTAACGAAGGTGCACAGAAGAACGAGCGAGCAATCGAGTTCTACGATGTGCTCTCGAAGTTCCTTTTCACCTCAAGTACACCGACACTCTTTAACGCTGGAACGCTCCATCCGCAGCTCAGTTCGTGCTACCTCACAACTGTCATGGATGACCTGCAACACATCTTCAAGTGCGTATCCGACGATGCCCAGCTCTCTAAGTGGGCAGGCGGACTTGGAAACGACTGGACAAATGTGCGTGCAACTGGCGCTCGTATCAAGGGAACTAACGGACGAAGCCAGGGTGTTATCCCATTCCTTAAGGTCGCAAACGATACGGCGGTTGCTGTTAATCAGGGCGGCAAGCGAAAAGGTGCAATGTGTGCCTACCTTGAGACATGGCACCTCGATATCGAGGACTTCATGGAGCTAAGGAAGAACACTGGTGACGAGCGTCGGCGTACACACGACATGAATACGGCTAACTGGATTCCAGACCTCTTCATGAAGCGTGTGGCTCAGAACGGCACCTGGACACTCTTTAGCCCAAGCGATGTGCCCGATCTCCACGACCTTTACGGCAAGAAGTTCGAGCAGCGCTACACTGAGTACGAGAAGAAGGCAGAGCGCGGCGAGTTGAAGCTGCACAAGAAGATTGAGGCAGTAGCGCTGTGGAGAAAGATGTTGAGCATGGTGTTTGAGACAGGCCATCCGTGGATCACATTTAAGGACCCATCGAACCTGCGCTCGCCTCAGGACCACTGTGGTGTTGTTCACAGCTCGAACCTCTGCACAGAGATCTTGCTCAACACTTCGGCTGACGAAACTGCAGTATGTAACCTCGGATCGATAAACCTTGTTCGTCACCTTACAACAAAAGGTGGGCTCGATAGGGATCTACTCGCTCGCAGCGTTCGAACAGCAGTCCGTATGTTGGATAACGTCATCGACATTAACTTTTATCCGACAGCCGAGGCGCGAAATGCTAACCTCAAGCACAGGCCGATAGGTCTTGGGCTGATGGGCTTCCAAGATGCGCTGTATGCTCAGCGGATCAGTTATGCAAGCCCTGAGGCAGTTAAGTTTGCCGATGAGAGCATGGAGATGATTTCATACTACGCCATTCTAGCTTCAAGCGAGCTCGCCGCAGAGCGAGGTGCTTACTCAAGCTACAAGGGCTCAAAGTGGGATCGAGGACTGTTGCCAATCGACACCATCAAGCTGCTCTCAGATGAGCGTGGCGGAGATCTGGAAGTCGATAGCTCTTCAACGCTTGATTGGAGTGTTGTACGCGAGGCCGTTAAGAAGAATGGCGTGCGTAACAGCAACTCTATGGCGATAGCTCCGACTGCTACTATCTCAAACATCACAGGGGTAAGTCAGTCGATCGAGCCAAACTACAAGCACCTCTATGCTAAGTCGAACCTCTCAGGAGAGTTCATCGTTCACAATACCTACCTCGTTGACGAGCTTAAGCAGCTCAACATCTGGGATGAGGATATGATTGACGATCTCAAGTACTTCGACGGCTCTATTCAGGAGATCGAGCGTATCCCTGATGAGCTGAAGAAGGTCTACTTGACTGCCTTTGAGATCGAGCCAGAGTGGTTGATTGAGTGCGGAAGCCGCCGTCAAAAGTGGATCGACATGGGACAGTCTCTCAACCTGTATATCGCTGAGCCAAGCGGTAAGAAGTTGAACGATATGTACATGAGCGCCTGGAGAAAGGGTCTTAAGACGACCTACTACCTGCGCTCGCTCGGTGCAACGCAGATTGAGAAGTCAACAACCGACATCAACAAGCGTGGTTTGCAACCGCGTTGGATGAAGAATAAGTCAGCTTCATCTGAGGTGGTAGTTGAGCGCGCAGCGGTAGCAGAGGCTCCGGCCCCTGCGGCAGCAAAGCCATCTGTGCCAAAGGTGTGCGGACTCGATGGTGATTGTGAGAGTTGTCAGTAAGAATTAGTTGGGTTTTGGGTTATATTTAGGGAGAAGTGAGTATGCTTACATTTGATGATGCAGGTTCAGTAGGATCAAACGGCTCAACCGGAGCTAACGGAGGGAGCGATGACGCTGAAGGTAAGGATAAGCGAGTTCGGGTTTCCGATAAGCGGATCATTAACTGCGCGGCAGTTGATGTGAATCAACTCATGCCACTTAAGTACAAGTGGGCATGGGAGCACTATCTAAACGGCTGCGCAAATAACTGGCTACCGAGCGAAGTTTCGATGGGTAAGGATATCGAGCTTTGGAAGTCGGATCGCTTGAGCGCTGATGAGCGGCGAGTAATCTTGCGTAACCTCGGTTTCTTCAGCACAGCAGAGAGCTTGGTTGGAAACAACATCACCCTTGCAATCTTTAAGCATGTGACTAACCCAGAGTGTCGTCAGTACCTTCTCCGACAAGCGTTTGAGGAGGCTGTTCACACGCACACGTTCCACTACGTTGTAGAATCGCTCTCGCTCGATCAGGGTGAAGTGTTCAACATGTACAACGAGATCAACAGCATCCACAACAAGGATCAGTTTGAGATGGAGCTCACTGCAGCGGTGTTGGATCCAAACTTCTCAACTGCCACAAAGGAAGGCGCGCAGAAGTTCCTTGAGAACCTGATCGGCTTCTATGTGATCATGGAAGGTATCTTCTTCTACAGTGGATTTGTGATGATCCTCTCGTTCCACCGTCAGAATAAGCTGACCGGTATCGGCGAGCAGTTCCAGTACATCTTGCGAGATGAGACGATCCACCTCAATTTCGGAATCGATCTCATTAACACGATTAAGGCTGAGAATCCTGAGCTGTGGAGCCCAGAGTTCCAAGAGCACATCTTGAACAAGATTAAGCAAGCTGTGGAGCTTGAGTATAACTACGCAGTTGATTGCTTGCCGCGCGGTATCTTGGGTCTAACAGCTCCGATGTTCCGAGACTACGTACAGTTTATTGCTGACCGTCGTCTTGAGAGAATTGGACTCAAGCCTCAATACGGCTCAAAGAATCCATTCCCATGGATGAGCGAGACGATCGATCTCGGCAAAGAGAAGAACTTCTTTGAGACTCGCGTGACTGAGTACCAGACTGCTGGCTCATTGAGCTGGTAGTTCGCGCTGAGTAAGTGCATGAGCCACCACGGTGGCTGGTCAAAGGAGGGGGCTTTATGCTCCCTCCTTTTTTACTGACGAAAGCTTCTCACGTCTCACGCATTTTCGTGCACAAGCTGCGTAAATCCCGCCTCTTCCGACAGCACAATAATCCGATTCGCACGCTCTGTGATCCAGTTTGAGTGATGAATTTGAATCGCTCGAGCAAGCTTCACAAGGGTCTCATCTCGATCCCCGGAAGGTTGCAGCACGACTTGAGCGCCAGCCCGAAGGGCAGAGAGCGCCCCTGTGGCTGAGTCCTCAAGAACAAGAAGTTCTCCGGGGTGTATGCCCATCTTCCTGGCTATTAAGAGATACGGGTCGGGTTCGGGTTTGGTCGAGATATCTGGATGGAGGCTTGTAAACACAGACGTATCAAAGTTTAAGAACTGGTCGAGCGCCCCCGCTTTTATCAGCGGGATAACGAACTCGTGGTATCCGGCAGTGCATACCCCTGTAGGCGTTCCTAAAGCCTGTGCTCCTTCAAGGAAGGGGATAATTCCCTCGTTTATCGCAGTCTCAGGGGAGCGGCCGTACCTCTCGGGAGCTGTGAGGAGTAACACCAGGGCATAGTTCTTCCACGCCGACAGTACTTCCTGTTTGGAAAGGTGGCAGCCGATCACGGGAGACAGGTGTTCAGCGATGATCTCACACATCACTTCTTCTGGCTTCTCAACAGCTTTGCGATGAATACGGCCGCACTCGCGAGGGCATACAGGAAGCCCCGTTTTCTCTCTGGCTAGACCGTCGATTGCTAGCAGAAATGCCTGCTGGCGCAATCCTTCGGTGAAATTGAATTTCATCATCGTTCCGTCGAAGTCGGCGGCGATTCCTCTGAATCGAGATGGCACGACAACCTTCTCGTCAGGTGAGTCTAGAAATGTGATAACGGGAAAATCTGTTCGGATCTTTGCAGGGGTGATTCGCGGCCTAGGGGGCAGTGAAGCGCCTGCCGAATTACCTTTCGGCCCGAGTGTTGTTTCATTGCTTAGAATCATAGTGCCTGAATTCAAACGCTAAAGGTGGCTAAAGGGCTCTAAGCGCCCTGAAATAGTTAGTTCGATTTCTGAGCGTGGGGGGTGCTTACCATGCATGCACCAGCCTACTAGAGCTCAGAAGCTCTCCAGTCTTTTTAATAATTGTACTGGTCATCCCTGGCAAAACCCGGCCCTGCTGCAAAAGCGGATCGTTGGGTGCCTAAAGGACTACCCGGGCCTTCTTCTACATTCACTCCACGAAATAAGCTGGAATAGAAGGGCCGCCATAGAACGGCAAATAAGTGAGTAACACCCGAGGGGCTCATCGCCCGTTAGGTTGGGAGTTTGTAGCACAGGTCTAGGGGGCGCGTTAGAGGTTTTTTGCCAAACAGCTTTTCCGATTTTACGAAAATCTACTGAGTCTGAATACAGGAGATGCGTAGGCTGAGGGTAGGGAGGACCTCTAGAGGTAGTACTATATCTTGCGAGTCTGCTGCCTTAGAGAGATCTCTTGTAGTCAGCCGAGCCCGTCGGTGGTAATACTTAAAGTATATGTTGCGTTGCGGCTGCTTAAACCTGTGTGAGGACACGCTCCGTGCTAGCAAGAGCTGGCGTATGTGGAGTCTCGGCGCTGTCATCGCAAATAAGCTGGTGTGCCGAGCGCTACTGTTGCCAATTCTCATTTTTTCTTTCCTCGCACTCTGTAACGACGCAAACGCTCAAGGATGCGTTGGAAATTACTCTTCGGTTTCCTGTGGGGGAAATCAGTTCTGCTGCTTTAATGATCCGAACAACTGTGGGACCGGCTCAAGCCCGTGTTGCTCTGGAGGAAAGGTATGTGACGCAAGTAATATCCCGTCTTGGACGTGTAGTGGGCAGTATGCTTGTGTTGCCATGGGTGCTGCTCCTTCTGGCGCGGCTGCCGGAAGTTACCCGATAGGGTTGTGTTCTAATACGTGTATGGCGGTTCCGCCGACGCCGACGGCAACGCCAACAGTGACACCAACAGCGACGACCGCAGTGCCGGTGAACTGCGCCTCTCAGCCGGTATCATGGACTGTTGAGGGTAATACCTGCACGGCGACAGGTGACGCTGTTGCACACGGCCAAACAATTACAGCCACGGCTGTCGTATCGGCAAAAGTCTCAGGTATAACTTACCCATCAACGCCTAAGGGCTCTCAGGTCTTTGCTTGCAACAATGGCGCACTGTCTGCTTCTGGCGGTGGAACTTGTGCCACCACATGCGCAAGCGTCGCAAATGTTGGAGCAGCGTGTGCCACTGCTCAAAAGAGCGGGTGGTGCGATCAAACTAACTTCACCTGTCAGGTGGACTCCTTTGGCAGATTAGGGTGCATAGGTACTACAACAAGCATAGCAGGGCCAAAACCGGCAGAGTACTGCGATGAGATTACTAGTAACGGGCAGATCTACAGTCGTAAGCACAATTGGGGACTCAGTTCTGGGCCGTCCGGTTGTTCGTGGAGCGAGAGTTTCACCCTCATAGCGAAGCCGAACCTTCCAGACACCTGTACCATGTCGGGGACTGGGATCGTAAAGCAGGTCGCGCAACTCTTTCTTGGTTCGCCTGATTGCTACTATGAATACCGAACAGCAAGTAGCTATCCGAGGTATAAACCGGCAAGCTGTCCGTCGTGCACTGCCAATCTAGACCCTGCTGTTTGCGACTGGGTGCCATAACTCTACGGCAAGTTTATCGACCTGCACCAATGCTCCGAATCGATTTAGAGTATTCTGCGTCCAGTTAACGGGGGCAAAAATAAATATGGGAAGCTCATTTTGAAGTTATGAAACGGGCGCTGCGGTCTGTGTAACTACCACCTACCAACCCGCTACGCAATTTCACCACCATTCGCTCTGATTATCTGGCACTATCAAAAACAAGTAACCACCAAATACCAGGCCCCAGAATTCTCATGCTAGGCACGTAGCCTGATAGGGCCTATACTTAAGGATAGAGGTAGGAGGCAAGCGACTCATACCGACGTACCGCCCATGCCCTGTGCCGATGAATAAACAGATGGCAAATCAAAAGCTCCTATGCAGCCGTATTAGCGGTGGCGCCCGCTCGTATGCGGCGATGAGGGGCGTTGCTATAGTTGAGGCAGTGCTTATCCTCTTCTTGGTAGGCGCTATATTGTTAGCAGGGTTTGTATTCGCCTCGCTGATGTTCTCTTCGAGCTGCTCGCAGTCATCGATTGGGCAGTCGGTAACTGAGATAAGCAAAAATAGGGAGCTAATATCTGGGTTGCAGAGTTCAGATCTTGCCACGCGTCGTAACGCACGGACAACTGTTGAGCAGCTTGCGCTGACCCGCAGTCGCATGTCGAGCTGCATGTCGCCAGATAGGATGGTTATGGGTTCTTACCCAGATGACCAGACTGTGTATTACAGAGCGTTGGCTTTGCGCCCCGGTGAGACAGCGCGATTTCAAGATGGGACGACATATACTAACTCGTCAGCAAGTTTATCCAATCTTTCATCAGACCAAGTTGGTAGCTTCCTCGCCATGGCTGTTCGTGCCAGTCCGATAAGCGGCGGCTTTGCTGGGCTACTAGGCGGTGATACCGGACGAGCTCTAGGGTTTACGGTAGCGATGCCGGCACCAGCAGTGGCACTTCAGGCAGTGCCGACAGCTACTCCAACGCGCACGCCAACGCCAACGCCGACCAGTACGCCAACCGCAACACCCACGAATACGCCGACCGCAACACCAACACCAACACCAACACCGACGCCAACTCCCACAAATACGCCAACAGCAACGCCAACAGCAACTCCAACGGCAACTCCAACGAATAATCCGTGTCCAGTGCTCTCGTGCGGCGATTACGCTAAGACACCATCTTGGACCTCTTCAACGGCGGTAAGTAATCCAACTGTATCGTGCTACACATCTCTGCCAGTGTTCCCGTGCACGGGCGGACCGGTTACTCTCCCGCCCTCGTGCGGTAACGGAATAAGAGAGGGCGTAGAGCAATGTGATGGTACAGACCTCAATGGAAATTCCACTAAAGACGGGTGGAGATGTAACAACAAATGTGAGTTGGTGCGGGATTGTCAGATGACAGCCCTAGACCCACCGACGGTTCCAGCTTGTCTTGAAACCGCTGGAAATTTCACTCAAACGAGGGAAGTTCTCGCCGCTGCGGTAAACGGCGGAACCGCGTGTGGCTCTCTGACAGTGACGACGCTCGTCACAGCAACCTGCACAACGTGCAAAAACGATGGAATTAACGGCACAGATGAATGTGATGGCAACGTACTGCCTGCTGACAAACCTGCCACAGACGGCTGGAGATGTGTAAACTGCAAATTGGTCCGAGATTGCCAGAAGACAACCCTAGTACCAGACACAGTTCCAAGTTGTTCTGCAACGCCGGGCTATGTTACCCAGGTCTGGCAAACAAAAGGCCCTGATGGTGGTGGAGCGCCATGTACCGAACTCACAAAGACGACATATGTTGGCCAATGCACCCTCCCTACTCCGGTTATCACCTGGAACGATCCGGCCGCAATAGTTTACGGTACTGAACTATCAAGCATACAGCTTAATGCTACAGCAACGGTAAACGGAACGACTGTAATAGGCGACTTCCTGTACTCGCCGCCTGCCGGTACTATTTTAGATGTTGGTGATACGAATGTCCTCTCTGTTACCTTCAGGGGCCAGGGTGGATACCCAGAGGTAACTAAGACAGTTAATCAAAAAGTCACCCAAAAGGGATTAGAATGTACTCCCGTGGCTGCCAGTAGGCTCTACAAAGCAGCCAACCCTGCTCTGGCTTATTCGTGCACGGGCTTCATCACTAAATCAGGAGTGCTGGAAGGGACGACTGTTTTCACTAAGGCGGGCTCTCTCACCACTACAGCTGTTTTTGCTAGTAATGCTGGGACGTACGATATTAATTGGGGCGATTTTCCCGAGGCAAAGAACTATTCGATATCTAGAAAGCCAGGAACGAATCTCTTTACGGTCAGTAAACGTAGCGTGTCCTGTGCGGCACATAATAAATCCCTCACCGCTGGCGCTACATTCGACCCAACTACTTTTCTTACGGCTACCTGTGACGGGTTCGTTGATAATGAAATTGCACAGGTGGTGCTGTCAAACGGCTCTTTAACTACTACAGCTACATCGCCTGCCGTAACGGGCAACTATCCGATCTCTTATTCGACTAATCCAAAGCCTTCAGCGACCAACTACAACGTAACAACTTCAAATGCGACCCTGAGCGTGTCTGATAAAACCGTGCTGCGATGCACCATAGGTGGCGGGGGAACGTTTAGCTACGGTGCTACTGTCAAGGTAACTGGTAATCCAGTGATGGATGGTAGCACACAAGTAAACGGGGGTTTTAGTTACGAGGTCGCTCCGGGGGTAAATGGGATACGGCAGACATTCCCAGCTGATGGTTTTAAGCTCGGAGCTGGTACCTATACCATGTACGCTCGCTTCAAACCGAGTGTTCAGACCTATGCAGAAATCAATTGCGATCCTCTTAGCGTCACTGTAACCAAGGCAGCACGAGGGTGCTCCCCTGGGACGCTTGCCCCGATTACGTACGGTAATTCGCTCACCTTGGCGCAACAGCAGGCTGTGGCATCATTTAATC
This sequence comes from Bdellovibrionota bacterium, assembly GCA_044235305.1. GTDB lineage: Bacteria > Bdellovibrionota_C > UBA2361 > UBA2361 > OMII01 > OMII01. Next base: position 10,880 of record JBIIHY010000001.1, on the reverse strand, counting down.
CGAACGACGAGCAGATATTTTATTCAATTTCTGGAGGAGCTCTCGCGGCGCCACTTACTGACCTCACTACGATTGTAGACCGCAAGTTGAATGCTTCTAATTCGGCTTACACAATTACCGCCAGTGTACCGGAGACGAACAACTACTCCGCAAGCTCCTGTTCAACGACGCTGATGGTCAACTCAAAAGATCTTAATTGTGCTCCGCACGCTAAGAGCATGTATCAAGGGTCGGATCCGTCAAAAATACCGCTCACACACTCATGTACGACATCTGATTTTGTGGCACCTGACTCTATGGCCCAAGTAAGCGGTGGAGCATTAGAGACTAATGCAACCGCAAGTAGTCCAGTGGGTAGCAATTACTACATTCGTTATGTCGCCGGCAGCCCGCCCTCAATCCCAAATTACACCGTCAAAACAACGGAGAGTAAGCTCACTGTTAATATGAAGCTAGCGTCTAGCTGCACTGTGTCCATAGATCCAGCGAGTCCGGTGTTGAGTAGTTACATCTACCCTAGGGGCGAAGGAAAAGATGGCAACGGCTTCACTATGGCAGGCTCCTTCTCCTATTCCTATACGGGTGGTGGACAAGCAAGTGTGCCGATTAACGGAAGCTTTCAAGTTAATGCTGCCGGAAATTACACAGTAGCTGCCACCTTTACCCCAGCAAATAAAAACTATGACACAGCAACGTGTAGTGCCTCTTTTACGATTGCGAAAGTGACGCCAACCTGCGCATGGGCACAACCGCAAGCGATTACGTATGGCACCAAGCTGTCAGTCGATCAGTTGAATGCGGTGGCGACGTATAACGGCGCCACGGTTGCCGGCATTTTTTCGTACTCACCAGCAAGTGCTACGACACCAGACGCTAACGACGCCTTGGAGATCACAGCGACTTTTACTCCTTCTACTGCTAGTGCCGGTAATTTCAATACCTGCAGCTTAAAGCGAACCTTGAAGGTAAATAAGGCGCCGCTTTCCTGTCGAGCAGACGATAAGCGGAAATTCGCAGGGCAGCCGAACCCTGCGCTTACCTACAGCTGTAATGGGTTTGTTAACGGAGATACTCAAAGCAAGGTTCCAATCACTTTAGTGGTTGTAACTGGTCCTTCAGGAAGCTACATCACGGCCTCGCCTGCGCCGACGAATAGTAATTATCTGATTACGTGGACTGACGGGGTTCTAAAGATTGACCCCCAAATAACCCCCGCATGTACCGTGACGGTAACAAATCCGAGTCTCACTTATGGCGATGCGATAGGGACGCCAACGACCACCGCATTAGGGGGTGTGGAAGCGTCTACTATTTCTTACTCGATTGCATCAGCAGAGCTCTCTTCTGAAACGTTTAGTGCCACCAAGAATTACGACGCTGGAACGTACACTATCACCGCAAAATTCGCCCCGAAAGAAACTGACCAATATTTACCAACAACGTGCACGACGCAGGTCACGATTGCAAAACGGGACTATCAATGTAGCTTTACTTCTCCGCCTCCCGCTTCGATTGAATATGGCACCCCGGTCAATCTTCAGGCTACTGCCTCCGCCACAGGGGGAGATACATATAATAGCACGAGCAATTCCACCCGGTTTGTATTCAATCCAGGGGCAAGCTCAACGCTTAGACCCGGAAGTTATAAGCTTCAGGTTAATTTTACGCCGCCGTCCGCTGTGCAAAAGAATTTTAACGGTTGCACGACAACAAAGGATCTGACAGTCAGCAAAACATATGTGACGTGCCGGCCAAATAATAAGACTAAGGTGTATGGTACAGCAAATCCGCCTCTGGATTTCACATGCAGGGCAGGCGAAAACAAATCGGATAATATTGATAAAGCTATCATTCCAGCCAATATCTTTGGTGGGAAACTAGAGACCACTGTTGGGAACAATACAGTCCCAGGGACCATCATCGGTAGTATCACCTGGGACAAAGTGCCGTGGTCAGACGTCTATGAGGTTCAGACTAGTCTCGATGGCAATGCTCAGGAAAAGGGAATATTTACGATCACGAAAGCGCCACTGCGGTGTAAGGCTGACAACCGAGTTATCCAGGCGACGAAAACTGCCAAGGTGCCAGTTAGCTATACCTACGGCTGCGGCGGCTTTGTGGGTGCGGATACCATGAGCAGCAGTGCGCCGAGTGGGATAACACTGAAGGCTTATAAAACCGTTAACAATATAGAGCAAGAGATAGCGGACGCCGATGTGCAAACGGCGAACAAGACGTATACAATCAAAAATCAGACCGGCCTGGCCATCTCGAGCACAAATTACGACGTCACCCTGGACTCCGGAGAGCTTAAAACAGTAGCAGTTTCGCCTTCATCTTGCACGCTCGAGGCTAATCCCACTGTGTATACTTATGGCGATACGATAACTGTTGGCACACCGTCGGGATATAATATAAACGCTAGTTCCTTCATCAATGGAACTTTCTCTTACCAAATTAGCTCGAATGGTTCTACAAATACTGTTTACGACGGCAATTATCCACCAACCCTGAATGCTGGGTCTCATGTTTTCACGGCAACATTTAAACCGTCTAATTCTAATGTTGCAGAGTCCACCTGTTCTGCAGCAATAACAGTCAAACCGAAAGCTGTCACATGTTCATGGACAGCACCGTCTGCTATCAACTACCCCAGCGCTCTGACAGGTACCCAGCTTAACGCCAAAGCGACTTCCTCCCCAGCGCCTGCTGGGAGTTTCACATACGATCCTCCGGCCGGCACCGTGCTAGTGGCGAGCACTGTTGCTCACCTATTGAAGGCAACTTTTATTCCTAGCAATGGTAACTTCACCGGTTGCCCAACCTCGACTACCATTACGGTGAACAAAATACCAGTCACAACCACAGCCGGAATTGAATGCAAACCCAACCGTGTGTCGCGTCAATATGGTAGTGCTAATCCAACACTGAGCTACCGTTGCTACGATCGCAGTAACCCGTCGGTAACGATCACTGACTCCATAACCGGCGGAACGTTGACAACAACAGCCGATAATCTATCGAATGTCGGTAAATACCCTATCACGCTTACAGGTGTAACCTCGACAATCTATGATATTGCGATAGTTCCGGGCGAGCTTGAGGTCACGCAAGCACCGCTCTCCTGCAAAGCCGACTCTAAGTCTAAGTTCAAGGGAGCTGCCAACCCCACACTTACAGGTAGCTGCAGTGGCATCCTAAATAGCAACAATCCGACGATCAGTTATACTCGCGCCGCAGGCGAAGATGTCGGTAAATACGATATCACCCCATCGGTCACAGCGTCTAACTACGCGGTAACGGTAACCAAAGGGACGCTAGAGATAAAAGCCTTACCGCAAGCAGACTGCGGGATTGAGATCGTAGGTGGTGGCGCCTCTCGGAATTTTGGTAGTGGAAACGTTATCACAGCCCGGGCAACAGTATCGTCCTCTGGATTTCCAGTCACTGGTGGCACGGTCACGTTCTCTTATAAAAAAGATGGTAGTGCGACTGCTCAAGCGATGGGAGTTGGAGGCAACACCACAGGCGTGGTAGATTCGTCCGCAACTACCCTGGAAGCCGGAACCTACGACATAACGGCGACCTTTTCAGGTACGTCGAGCACCAGCGGCGCAGTCTGTTCAGCGCCTCTGACCATTGGAAAAGGAACGCCTACGTGCGCCTGGACGCTGTCTCCAACTTCGCTTAAGGTAGATGAGACGGTTCCAGCATCTGTGCTTGGGGCTACAGTTAAAGACAATCTGACTGCCTTGACTTCGCCCGCAATGGTTTACCAACGCACAGTCGGTGCCGTAACGGAATCCTTGAGTGCGGGTTCTACATTCTCCGCTGCAGGCATATACAATCTCAAGATGTCCTGGGCTGGTAATGCAAACTGGAATGGCTGTGAGGTAACCAGAGCTCTGACTGTAAACACTAAGCAAGGGGACAACTGCTCAGTAACGAACAAGACAATAACGTGGCCGACTGCGGTTACGATAGACGGCAGTGGAGGTACGTTCCCTAGCACTGCTCCAGACGGTCGGCAGTACTCCTATGACTTGAGTAGTTTGCTTCTTACGCCAGGCTCAGGCGTTCCAAGGCCTGGGAGCTACACCATTAAGGCAACCCTCCCCGCGAATGACCGACTGAGTTTAACTACGTCTACAGATGGCACTCTAACGGTGAATAAAGCTAAAGGGGCATGCGTCTTAGCTACTCCGCAGACCATCACCCTGCCAAATACGGTAAAAATTCAGGATAGCGCAGGGGCAAACTATCTGCTGACTGATAGCGCTTCGGGTAGAAACTTTACGTATGTAGCTTCGATTGGTTCTTCGAAAACTACTCTCTCGAATGGATCAACCTTAGCAGCGAACGACTACGATGTAGATGCTACTCTAGCAGGGGATGAATTTTATGAACCGACTACTTGCTCTGGTAAGCTTAAGGTTGTACCTCAGCCAGTGACGGGGCCGTTCTGCGGAGATGGTCAAATCAACCAAGACTCTGAGGAATGTGATGGTGGGATAGACTCAGGATGCGCGGGATTGGGTTGTTCTTGTGTTGCATGTAAGTACAGTTGTCCTGACTCGGCTAAAGGACAGTGCCTGACGACGGTTTGGTTTGGTCCTTATCCAACAGATAAAGATGGGTGGCCGTTGTGTACGGGGGGCACGAGGACACAAACCCTCTATAGCGCTTGGAGTGAGGAGGTTGGGATTATACAAGTGCCTTCCAATGCTACAGGTCTGTGGTCGTTCAATCAGCCCGGCTATTTCGGAGGTCTTGTTGACATAAATGTTGGTCCTTCGGGCCGTTGTTGTCCGAAGCGAGGGCGTAGGCAGAGACAAGTGACAAACAGTTGCGGAAAGTCTGTAAACGTCAATATGGGTTCTGAGTGTCCAGGGAGCCCTAAGGATTTCACCTTTTGCCACGCTGACACGGGCATGGAGGCCTTTACCTTCCCCACTACCATGTTTTCCGGCAATGGAGTCAATTTGGGCGGGACAACATCTACCGAGCAGGTATGGCCGCGCTGCCCATAAAATATCTTTACGCACTTCCCCTACTTAGCAACAGAGCTGTCTAAGGGGATTCACTACCCGACGCCTCGGTCAATTCGGTATCGGTAAAACAAGTAATCACCAATTATCAGGCTGCTTAATTCTTTGGCTATACAGGTAGTTCGGTAGGGCATAGAGTTAAAGGTAGGGGTAGACAACGAACTCTTCTGACCCATGCCCTGTGCCGATGAATAAACAGATGGCAAATCAAAAGCTCCTATGTAGCCGTATTAGCGGTGGCGCCCGCTCGTATGCGGCGATGAGGGGCGTTGCTCTGGTTGAGGCAGTGCTTATCCTCTTCTTGGTAGGCGCTATATTGTTAGCAGGGTTTGTATTCGCCTCGCTGATGTTCTCTTCGAGCTGCTCGCAGTCATCGATTGGGCAGTCGGTAACTGAGATAAGTAAAAATAGGGAGCTAATATCTGGGTTGCAGAGTTCAGATCTTGCCACGCGTCGTAATGCACGGACAACTGTTGAGCAGCTTGCGCTGACCCGCAGTCGCATGTCGAGCTGCATGTCGCCAGATAGAATGGTTATGGGTTCTTACCCAGATGACCAGACTGTGTATTACAGAGCTTTGGCTTTGCGCCCCGGTGAGACAGCGCGATTTCAAGATGGGACGACATATACTAACTCGTCAGCAAGTTTATCCAATCTTTCATCAGACCAAGTTGGTAGCTTTCTCGCCATGGCGGTTCGTGCCAGTCCGATAAGCGGCGGCTTTGCTGGGCTACTAGGTGGTGATACCGGACGAGCTCTAGGGTTTACGGTAGCGATGCCGGCACCAGCAGTGGCGCTTCATCCAGTGCCAACAGCTACTCCAACGCGCACGCCGACGCCAACGGCAACACCAACGAATACGCCGACCTCAACACCAACACCGACGCCCACGGCAACGCCGACAGCAACCCCTACAAACACCCCTACGCCGACAGCAACTCCAACAGTTACACCAACACCGTCTTCGTGTGGAGTAGTAACGTGTGGGCAATACGCAAGCACATCAAGTTGGCCATTTTCGCAGCCAGCAAGCAATCCAAATCTAAGTTGCTACCCGGTGCTTCCTACTTTCCCGTGCACAGGGGGAGTGGTTGGGCCAAGCTGCGGGGACGGGGTAATAAACGGGCTGGATGCCTGCGATGGAAGCGCTTTGCCAGCGGATAAACCAGCTTCAAGCGGCTGGCGTTGCAGCGCTTCGTGCCAGTTGATTCAAGATTGTGTGAAGGTCAGCTTAAGTCCTGCAACTGTCCCTAGTTGCCAATCACCGGCAGGGAATTTTACTCAGACCTGGTCCACCAATGGTGGGCCGATAAACGGCGGAGCTGCATGCACGGATCTCACGGTTGTGACGGCGCTACCTGCATGTACATCGTGCGGAGATAGCGTCATAAACGGTACAGACCAGTGCGACGGGACGACTCTTCCAGCCGCCAATACCGCAGCAAATGGTTGGCGCTGTAACGCAAGCTGCCAACTAGTTCAAGATTGCCAGAAGACAACCCTAGAGCCAGCGACAGTTCCAAGTTGTCTTGCAACGGCTGGAAATTTCGTTCAGACATGGGGCACAAATGGCGGGCCAGTAAACGGCGGGAATGTGTGCTCGGGCCTTACGGTTACTACGGCGCTTCCGCAATGTTCGGTGCCGCCTCCTGTTGTCACATGGAACACACCGGCAGCGATTGTTTACGGAACAGCTCTCTCAGCAACACAGTTAAATGCAACTGCAAACGTTCCTGGAACCTTTGAATATTCCCGTGCCGCGGGAACGATTCTTCCCGTCGGCAACAACACGATTAGCGTTACATTCCGAGCAAGCGACACAGCTACCTATCCATCACCGGTATCTGTATCAGTTGTTCAGGTCGTTACGCCAAAGAGTTTAACGTGCACAGCTACTTCGACCTCTCGGCCTTACAGGCAAGCAAATCCAAGCTTTGCATTCACCTGCTCTGGTTTTATTACCGGTGAGAGCACTGCAAACCTTGCTACCCAAGGCTCACTCACTACTACAGCTACTGATAGCAGTAATGCAGGTGACTATCCGATTACATGGGCGTCAGCGCCAACATCCACTAATTATACAATTCCCACACAACCGGGCACGCTCACTGTTACCAAGCTGGCACTTGCCTGTAAGGCAGACAATAAGTCGATGACAGTGGGGGCGTCGTCCTTGCCAGCACTAACCCAGACCTGTACCGGGTTGGTTTCGCCTGACACTGCTACTTCAATTACAGGCTGGAGCCTAACAACAACGGCCACAACAAGTAGTCCTGTAGGGGAGTATCCGATTACCTACACAAGTGTGCCGGTAAACAACAACTACCAGATCACAACTACTCCTGGCACCTTAACAATCACTAACAAGATAGCAACGCGGTGCGACCTTACTCTCATGGGGGGCAACTCGATAACTTATGGCACAACGACTACACCGTCAGCGACTGCGCAGACGTTATCCGGAGTACCGGTGGCTGGCACATTTATCTATGAATATTCTATAGGAAGCTCAACGAATAGAAATCCGCTACCCTCTGGAGCGTCTCAACTAGGTGCCGGAACTTACACGATCTACGCAAAGTTTACCCCAAGCAACTCTGCCACGTATGAGATAACAGAGTGTCCGGCGAGCCTTGTTGTTGCCAAGGCAACACCTTCATGCTCTTTCGGCGCGCTAAACCCGATAACTTACGGCACCGCTCTTAACTCCGCACACCAGAGCGCGGTATTTTCACCGGCTTCATCGAGCGCGATTTACTCGATATCAGGCGCAGGGCTCTCTACTCCATACTCGGGCTTAAGCTCGATAGTAGGTATCACCCTCAATGCATCGGCTTCTGCCTACACTATAACTGCGAGCGTACTAGCAACGGCTAATTACAACGCGAAATCTTGTTCCACTAATCTGACGGTAAATCCGAAGTCATTGAGTTGTTGGCCTGATCCTAAAGAGATGTTTCAGGGCACTAACCCAGCAAGCATCCCTCTCACCCACACCTGCGAAGGGTTTGTAAATGGTGATACGATGGCGAAGGTGTCCGGGGGTAGTTTAACTACCAATGCAACTGCAAGTAGTCTGCCTGGCCTGTACACAATCAGTTACGTTGCAAGTAACCCGCCAACTATTCCTAATTACACCGTCTCAACATCAACAGCGCTTCTAACAGTGAAGGCGTTTTTAACGACAAGGTGCTCGGTATCTGTTGGTGGCTCTTCGTTCGCATATGGCACGGCAATAACGCCGGTAGGCTCGGGAACTACCGGGACAGGGGGAGCGTTAGCGGGGCAGTTCTCCTACTACTACTCGGGGGGCGGAACTTTTCCGAATGCAAGCGCCAATAGCTATACAGTAACGGCCTCGTTTGACCCGACCGATCCGACGTATGCTAATACGGACTGCTCTGCCACCTTCACCATCACCAAGGCGCAACCAACGTGCGCTTGGACGACACCAAGTGCTATCACCTACGGAACGCTGCTACCGTCAGCGCACCTTAATGCAACAGCCACCTTCAACGGGGGGACTGTTCCTGGAACCTTCACATACTCGCAGCTAGCTTCTACAAGGCTAAATGCTGGCACGACCGCAATTACAGCGACATTTACACCGACAGATTCTACCAACTATCTGGCGTGTGCTCCATTGACGCGGAACCAGGTGGTAAATAAAGCACCCCTTACCTGTAGAGCAGATGATCGAAGGATAATCGACGGCGAGCCTTTTCCTGATGCAAGCTCACTCACTTTTAGCTGTTCTGGTTTTATCGCCCCAGATACTCAGAGCACCGCTGCTATCAACACGGGTGGTTTGCGAATTGTTGGTAATGCTATTACCTACACAACAACTCCAACGAGCACAAACTACGAGATTACCTGGCAGGATGGGGCGCTTCTCACTGATCCGAAGAGACCGAGTATGTGTACCGTCTCGGCTGGCACGGGCATTTTCACATATCCTAACACTCAAAACCCCATATCGCCTGCCACAGTTGGTAAGATAGCTACCGGAGCATCGAAGGGTAGTACCTTAACAGGCTCTGTTACCTACCGCATTGCCCCGACGAGCACAGGGACGGCGAGTGCGTTTGTCCCAGAGATCGGTTACAACGCAGGGACATACACCCTCTATGCAGACTTTGTTCCAGATAATACGACCTACGCCCCATCAACATGCTCTACGCCGATTACAATTAATAAAGCTAGCTACGCCTGCTCACTTACATCGCCAACACCGATTGACTACGAGACACCGCTTTCGCTGACGGCTTCTGCGGCTGTGCTTGGCGGAGCGTCGTATTCTAGTACAAATTCGGGGCAGGCTGGATTCTTTAGCTTTACCCCGTCGGTGGGGTCGATACTGACACCTGCGACGTACACGGTTCAGGTAACTTTTACACCACCACCGGCTGTTGCTAATAATTTTAACGGCTGCTCGGCCACAACCACTGTGGTGGTTAATAAGAAACAGGTCACCTGCCGGCCAAACAATAAGACCAAGGTGTATGGGACGGCAAACCCGGCGTTCGATTACCAGTGTAGGGTAGGGACAGATCCGACTGGCGCTATTGTCACAGGCGATATAAGTGGCGGGGTCCTTGCAACGTCGGCGGTGGACTGCAGCGCACCGGCGACCAATTATCAGATAAACTTTACCCCATCAGGGTGGCCGTCCTCGAGTCTCTATGACATTGCGGTTGGCACTGGATACCTGACCATTTCGAAGGCTCCACTTAGCTGTAAAGCTGATGATAAAGCGATGGTTGCTGGGGTAGTGCCAGCGAATTTTCTTACAACTAGCTGCTCGGGTTTTATCTGCTCTGATTTGATAAGTAGCGTAAGCGGTATTAACTTAAAGGTGTTTAAGACTGAGACTGGGGTTAAAACAGAGGTAACTGGCGCTCTTTTAGCTGGGACGTACGATATCGAGCATAGAGATTTTAGCGGTCCAGTTAGTAGTACCAAGTACAATATTTCTAGCATCACTCCCGGCAAGCTTGTTGTTTCAGCGCCTACAACTACTGTCACCTCCTGTTCACTCTCTGGCGGTCCGTCATTTACCTACGGCACCCCCATAAGTATCGGAACATTTGGCACCTCGATCATCGCCACACAGAGCCCAGCCGCCGCTACGGGAACATTCTCTTATACGGTTCGATCCTCCTTAACTGGTGTAGAGACCGCCTATACAGGAACCCCTACATTGAGTGCAGGCTCCTACACCTTCTATGCCACTTTTACCCCCGGTACAGGATATACAGCTAGCACCTGTTCGATTCCGATTACTGTCAACCCGATGCCTCACACATGCGCGTGGGGTGCTCCTGCTGCAATCACGTACGGTACTGCTCTCTCCGGCACTCAGCTTAACGCAACTGCCACTAATGCGTGGGGCACTGCTACTTCAGTGGCGAACCCAGAACGTTTCACATATTCTCCGGCGGCTGGCACGGTGCTGTTGCCCGGTACAAGAACCCTAAACGTAAACTACGCGATCCCAGGAGATACAAACTACACCACCTGCTCTGCCTCAGTGCCGATAACTGTTAATAAAATACCAGTCACCTGTACCGCGAACGACGCCACTCGCGAATACGGTGTTGCTAATCCTTCTTTCTCGTTTACCTGCAGACGAAGTGACGGCACGGTCGTAACTGACGGAATACAGGGAGGTACTCTTACTACAACAGCAACAATTACTTCTGCTGTGAACGAGACAACAGGCTACGCCATCACCTGGGATTCAGCTCCAACCGCATCGCTCTATACGATCACAACCGCCAACGGCAAACTGACGGTAACAAAAGCACCGCTCTCGTGCACAGCCGACTCACA
>JBIIHY010000224.1:0-5536 GCA_044235305.1 Bdellovibrionota bacterium | reverse complement strand
AACAATCAGGGGTATTTTGAGAACGTAGAGGTAGTACCCAAGGCAACCTACATACACCGGTAACATCGCGAGCGCTCCGGGACGCGTCACTGCTGTTAACACATCAAACAGCGCTCCTAGCGGCCGCAGCAACCTAAAATCAAGGTTCCCAGTGCGCACTTCTGTTGAGAAATTCCAAAAATTTGGACTTATAAGAGAGCCCTGTAGACAGAAAACTACCTGATACCAAAAAACATAGAACATAAACTGATCTCTGCCCCATGGTCCAATATGTCCAAGCTGCGAGAGCAGAAAATAAACCGGAAGTAGTAGAGAAAGGAACGCCGACACTTCAACCACAAGATTGAGCATCACACTCAGGCGGAATGTGAGAAACCTAGCCACTGAATTTAATAACACCTGGTACAACACCGCCAGGTAAGGTCGTAGCGCTCTCACTTACATCCCTGCTCCGCTATAAAACCTAATTCCTCGCTTCCACACGCAACTGGCGATAAAAACAACTACAGCAGTCCAGGCAAAGAGCACAAGAAACAGGGTGGAGAGCGGCGTAGTCGCTGTCCCCATAAAAACGTGTATCGGTAACGATGCAAGCAAAGGCAAGGGCGTATACGCAAGTATCTCTTGCATCAGTGGTGGGAAAAGCTCAATCGGTATAAAAGCCCCAGAGAAGAAAACGATAAAGGTGTGCAGGATGTACCTCATTATCCAGGACTCCTCGAGCCAGAAAGCCAATATCCCAATTGTAAATTCGATTGCAAACCAGAGAACCCCGACACTGAGGCACAGGGCCACCCCAATTAGCAACTGCGCCATATCCAGAGCAGGTAGAAAGTCTGCGCTCACCAACAGTGCGAGAGCTAGAGAGGCAATCACAATCTGCACCGCCTGAAACGCTAGAAATTCACTGGCATGAGTCTTCCAAAAATCAAATGGATAGAGAAGAAGTGCGGATATTCGCCCAAGCCTTATATCTTCGGAGAGGTTCCACGTTCGGTGCGAGCGAATCAAAAGATTAGCTATCAGGGCCCAACACTGATACTGAAGCATCTTCTGCGCCGAGAACCCTGCCACGGGTGTCATTTCTCGGAAGTGATAGATACTGCTCCACAGTCCGTAGTTTATTGCAACAAACACTAAGCCCGGTGCTATTAGAGTAAAAAAGAAATCGAACTTATACGCCATCTGACGCGCAAGTGATGCTGCTATAGTTACGCGCCACTTTTCGTATTCCGCTCGTACCATTCCTACTCCGGAATTAGGTGCGGGTTAGCCATCAGGGTTTTTAGAACCCGCTCGATTGGCATCTTCTCGGTTGAGTAATCAACAACGGGAAACTCAGAGAAGATTTTTATCGATGTCTCTCGTAGGCTGCCCTCCGAAATTTGCAACTCTACTGCCGCTCCTGATGGATCCCATTGCGGTTGAAGCCCTGCCCAGATTTCATGCTGCTGATCAACCGGTTCTGCAAACACAAGCGAAACGAACTTCTCGCGACCGAGTATCTTTTCGAAATCGCGAATGGAGCCGTCAAAGCGTTTGTGACCACTGAGAATTAACACAACGCGCGGACAGAGCGCATCGATATCAGCCATGTAGTGCGATGTGAGGATAAAGGTCGTATTATGCTGACGTTGATAATCGAGAAAGAAATCTCTTATCTGTTTCTGAGCCACTACATCGAGCCCAATCGTTGGCTCATCAAGAAAGCACAGCTCAGGGTTGTGAAGTAGACACGCCATCAACTCCATCTTCATCCGCTCCCCAAGCGAGAGACGCCGCAGAACTGTATGGAAGAGGTGTGTTACACTTAGTAGGGTGCCGAGTCGTTCAACCCGTTCCTTAAATATGGCCGTGGGGATCTCATAGTAGCGCTGGAGGAGCTGGAACGAGTCGTAGGCCGGTATATCCCACCACAACTGAGTTTTCTGCCCCATAACGAGCGCTATGCGTCTGCGAAAATCACGGTCACGCTTGAACGGTTCATAACCGAGCACTCGTGCGCTGCCCCTGGTGGGAGGCACGATACCTGAGAGCATCTTCATGATTGTTGTCTTACCGGCTCCGTTGGGCCCAAGAAGTGCTACGAACTCACCGGGATTGACCTCTACGTTGAAATCAGTAACTGCTGAAGTAGTGAACCGCTGCGGCGCAAAAAATGAGCGCAGAGCTCCGCGCAGGCCGGGGTCTTTCCTTGAAGATTGGTACTCTTTGGTCAATTGATGGCAGGTAATGGCTGGTGTGGTCACGCTGAGCACTTTAGCACGAGGCCGCACATATGCTAGCCCGGAGTTAAAACTACAGCCCTAGTGACCGCCGGTGCATAGCTCTACCTGAACCCTAACCTGAATCCCTCTCCGCACTCCCACCCAATTCTAACACACCCCCTAGCCTCCCCCGCCCGAACAAGCCTGTATGCTCAGGCGCTACAGTTGGTTCGACAGGCTCACCACAGGTGGCTCAACAGCCCCACCAAACAGCAGGTTATGTGAGCTTGTCGAACGGTCGATGAAATCCCCTCGTATGACTCATTCGAGCCGCTTGTGGTGAGCAGAGTCGAGCCACCTGTGGCGAGGAGATTCGAGCCAACCCCTGATGACTTCTAAAACCCGCTTCCTCTGTGACGGAAAGGCAAGAGTACGTGTCTTACGCCATTTTTGCTAACGTAGCTCGCCCCTCCACGCTCGCTTTGCACCCTTGAAACCATCGCGAGGTGGGGCCAACCTCTCACTTCGACCCTCGAGTCGAGCTCTCGCTTTCCTGTCAGAATGCGGCAGCCTCACGGCTTCCACTGGTATTTGTTCGGGATAAGGCTACATACGGGGACAACGATACCTCCTTCCTCGCCTGGAACGATGACCGACGCCGATGGGGAATAATCAGAGATCAGCTCACGGCACATCCCACACGGGGCAACGATCCGTCCATCGAAATCCACGGCCACAATCGACTCTATCTCGGTGTCTCCAGCGCTGGCAGCCATACCGAGGGCGATAGCCTCTGCACATACCGCTATCCTGCCAACTCCAGCCTCGATATGAACAGCCGAGAAGACGCGTCCCGAACGAGTTCGTAGGGCAGCGCCAATGACGTGCCAAAATTTCTTGTGGCGAGCTTTAATAATCGCTCGAGCGCTCTCCAAGAGCGCGGTATCATTTTCACTCAAGCACGAAAGCTGCTGCATACTGATTTACCTAGTGGTTAAGACTCCTCACCCGTATCCGCTTCCTCGGCGGGATTCGCATACCCTGGGCGCTTCTCTTGCTGCAGCACTGCCCAATCCACGTCGCGATACGTCTGCATGGTGTATGCTATCTGTTCATCAAACGCACTCGGACTAAAGGAGAAGATAAGGGGACGGAAATCTACCTTCCATCCCGCGAGAACCGTGGAGGATTCAAGCCGAACTCGCTCTTCTTGAGAGGTCACATAGAACACCGCCACTCCTCCACGAACGCCAAGGAAGTGGTCATGAAATAGAACGAGTGGGAGAGAACGGTCCGCAACAAATTGATTGAAGATTGCATTGACGTCGCGGGCTGAAAGACCTTCAGGAGCAAAGGCATAGACAAGAACACATCGAGGTTTGGAAAATTTCATAAAACTCCCTGCGAGGCAAAATCTCGACAAGGGTGCGCCTCAGTGGGCTTGAATTCAAGGGGAAAAATTAAGTCGACTGAGGCTGAGCCTTCAGAATCGCGGGAAAAAGCCATGGTGCCACCCTGTTTCAGCAGCACCGCGACTCAGCCCAAAAGCACCTAAAATTTCCCTCAAAATCTGATTAAATCAGCTAGAGACATCCTCCGTAGGCCCAGGGACGCACGGTAAACAGGGTGGCACCAAAATCCAGGCACCTGTCAACCCCGCTTGTTCTCATTAGAATCTTGGTCTGGTCGAGCGTGAACGATTCATCAACAACGACGAAGTCTCGCTGCATAATATCTTAGGGCAGCACCTCAAGAGAGTTGCGTTTAAGAAGAGCGCGCCGACAATCTTCGTCTGTGACCGTGCCTATGATCTGGGAGTCCTGATTGACGACGAGACAGATACCGAACGGACTGTCCTGCAAAGTTTTGAGAATCTCAACGAGGGGTGTTTGCGGACCCACAGAGATTTCTATCGATGCAGCGTGAACCACTATGCAGTCAATCCCTGCCGCCAAGAGCTTTCGGTACAGCCAAAAGGGCTCTTACCTGGCTGGGGACACTTCAGGCGCTTCCCGCTCATACACTCTGGGTTCTACGGAAACACTTGGGCGAGCACGAGCGCATCACTACAGCTATCGGTGAGGCAGAGACTCGCCTAGCTGCGGCGTTACTCCGCGAAACTGCTCAAGTGGAGAGCGGCAAGCAGATGCCGGGTTGATAAAGGCTGGCAATCCGGGATTGAAGACGGCAATTATCGAGATCTGCGATTCGCTCGTGGGGACGGTCGCACGCTCGATAGTTGCTTGGGTCTTGTGAACTCGTACATAGCTTGGGCAGCTACCTCTCCCTGTACTCGAATATCACTAACTTGGGCTAGGCTTTACGCCAATGCTCGGATAGAAGCATGGGGTTACCCCTCAAAACGGTAAGCGGTATTCGCCAAAATACTTACTAACACACGGACCCTGACGAAATAATTATACAACCAAATCAGCAAAACTTGGCTGGTGCAAACTTGTGTGCCTTGACTTCCAAATGGTTTTCATAGAAGCAAGTAGCCATCTAATAATTCTGGACTTATAATTTATTTTCGCTATAAATACTCTTATGGCTGATTTAAATGACCTCCATCCAAGTAATGTACCAGGAAGATTCTTTGTAGATAAGAGTTGTATTGCATGCGATCAGTGTAGCTCTACTGCACCTGCGCATTTTGGCATGGATGATCTAAGAAATTCATTTATTAAGCGACAACCTGTGAGCAGCCAAGAGATCGCAATCTGTGAAGCGGCTTTAGGTGACTGCCCTGTTGATGCTATTGGTAATAGTGGACTGGCGTCTGCAACTATGCCGTCAATTTTGCCGACAGCTTGAGCTGCCGAAAGCCATGGTGCCACCCTGTTTCAGCAGAACCGCGACTCAACCCAAAAGCACCTAAAAATGTCGTAAAAGTCTGATTAAATCAGCTAGAGACATCCTCCGTAGGCCCAGGGACGCACGGTAAACAGGGTGGCACCAAAATCCACGCTCTTCTGAATCGTACAATCCAGACGAGTTTTACGGCTTCTCCTTTCATGCCATGCGGTATGATTGCTTGCTAAGTCCTGGCGCTCTACATCTTCAAAGCCCCTAGCAGCTCCAAAATATCCTCTGACACCTTCCTTATGTCTGGAACATGTAGCTCAGCGAAATGGCGCTTTCTATGCGTCTCAAGTCGGTCTTGAAAGGGCGTATCGGTGAGGATGTCGCGGAAGGCTTGAAGGGAGAAAGAAGTCCCGCATTTGAAAAACACATTCGGAGCGCCTCGCTCACAGCTTGTAAATCAACACCAGTCTGAATAAGCATCCAGATATCTATAAAGTCTTTGCATCGAGTATTACCCGTGCGAA
>JBIIHY010000413.1:0-2573 GCA_044235305.1 Bdellovibrionota bacterium | reverse complement strand
AGAACTCTTCATTGAAGAGGTTTCTATTCGGGTCATCCCCACCTACTCCGCCTGTATTATCGAGGTTGCTGTGTGAGCGTGTATAACGCGTGGTCGCCGAAGTCTCTGTGTTATCACTTACGCGCAGCTTTGTTGTATTGGTGAGAGAAGTATTTTCATACCGGTCGTGCTCTGAGTTTCCATCGCGTGCATCAGCCGCTGAGATATTACCCACATCTTGTCGGGTAACGCCGGTTGTTGACTCGACCCGGTCGCTACCGTATGCAACCTGAGCTACCTGATTAAAAGTATTGTACGCTCCAGCTTCCGAGCTGACCCTCACCGAGGCGCCCTGCTCAGCGCGTTTAGTGATAATGTTGATAACTCCACCCATCGCATCAGAGCCATACAGCATGCTCTGAGGTCCACGGATGATCTCGATCCGTTCAACATTTTCAAGGGTCAGATTCGCCAGATTGTAAGCACGACTGGGAGATGCAGGGTTATTTAATTCAATCCCATCAAGCAACACGAGAGTATGCTCGCTGTTTGCTCCTCGCAAAAAGGCTGCAACGTTTCCTCCGGCTCCTCCGGTCTGAACGAGGTCTAACCCAGGAACTTTTCTTAGCGCTTGCAAAACGGTTGTGTACTGTCCTTTCTGGATCTCCTCACTGTCGATAACCGTTACCGAACTCGCCACATCCGAGGCTCGCGTCTCAAGTCGACTCGCTGAGACTATGATCGGATTAGCTTTTTCATCCTTGGAAGAATCTTGAGCAAAAGTTGAGAGGGGCAGCGATAGCACACAAAGTGCAACCACTGCGCTGCGCGCAGAGAATGACGAACGAAGGTTCACAAGCCTCCTTGAGGTAGAGATGTTTTGCAGTACGAGCAGCGCACCCCAATCCACGAGAGTACGAGCTCGAATAGCCCATGAATGCGATTCATTCACGCGCTACGGTCTTCTTGCGAGAAGGTCTTCTGGCTTCCGGAAACCTAAGGTTCCCCTTAGGCACCTCTCCCTTCCCATCAGCCTCGCTGTGATAAAACGTAGCAGCTCGGCAGATAGTGGTTGTGATGAGGTTCTTTCAAACCGGTTACAGCGGCGGGACCGCGACGGATTTACACCGTTCTTCCCTGGCGCTCGCAATAAGCAGATCCTTACCAGCCACAACTCCTTCCGTCAAATGCAAAGGCGTATCCAGTTCGTTCTTGTAGCAAACAGAACTTGCAACAGTGGGTGGCCTGGCTTTTTATAGTCTCGTGGGACATATTTCTCGACTGTCCCAGGGGCTTGAAAGACCCGCAGAGGAGCGCAAAAGAAAAGCGATATGAAGACCGCCCACCAAGCTACTCCCCCTTCGCTTACTAGTCCCTCGCTTGGGACCACTGGCTTTTACCTTACCGATCCATCGAAATTAGGTCCCCCATTTGCAGACCAGGTGCTAGCGCACCGCGTCTTGAGCGCACGAGACTCGCAGAACAGCGTGCGTTTTACCGCAAGCGATCCGGTCGGGCTACGCGCACTCGATTTTATCCTACAGGGCTCAGAAGACCTAGATTCTCAAGAGGTAGCGCTCGGGTCATCATGGAGAGAGCCACGAGGAGGCAAAATCCTTCTTAAAGCACTCCAGGGAGAGTACGTCGACTGCTCGCTCTGCTACACAAACAAGCATTTCCTCATACGCGAGTCGGGTAAGACTCGCACCACCTACCGTATCGCTCGCGAAAGCGATCTTGCTCAGGCTGGTGTGAGCTTGCATGACGTAGCAGTGTGCAGCAATGTTGCTCTCCCAAAAACTCAACAGCACTCTTTTGTTTCAAACGCCCTCTCCTCAATTAGAAGGTGCCAGCTCATCCCCGTTGCTCAGATCGCCCCGGCTAACGCGCTAGCGTGTTGCTACCTAGCGCAAGCTCTTCACACCTCACCTTTTAAATCCGATCGAACACCTCGCAGCAGTAACCATGAAACCATCGAGCTGCACAGACGGAATAGAGTTGGTGGAATTGCTATCTGCTCTGCACGGGCTCCGTTGGGACACATCCTCTACCAATCCAACCAGGCCGATGTGCAGGTACGCTCAATAAAGATTGAGTCTGCTTCTGATGCCCTAAACATGAGCACCGGTTTGGCTGTGCTGACCACACTCGCATTGGCGCGTAGTGGAGTAGGCGGTAGGTTGGTGTTTGAGGCCGAGGCAAATAAGGATATCGATCAGATTTGCCACCAAGTGGGGCTTTGCTCCTCTGAGCTTGGAATTGAAGCGCTCCCCGGTGTGCCCCGAACCTTCAACCTGCCTACTGCGCGCAGCAACGAAGTAACCGGCTCGTGTGCTGGCCACCCTAGACCGGCACCGTGGTCTTATTCGACGCCTGCGGGCGCGGGCTAAACTAACATCATTCCAACAGAAATATTCTCGTCAATTAACGCGGAGAAGTATTAACCTTCTTCTGCGCCCTCAGCGTCTTCCGCGCCTCCGTATATGGACCCGCCGCCTCAAAGCAACAAAAAGACACCTACACTCTTAAAAAAAGAGTATCGATGGGTTTCTACCCCGAGAGGGGTATCTACCTACAAGATAGCGAGACCAAGG